>JAYUGD010001096.1:0-8563 GCA_043767785.1 Zavarzinella sp.
ACGCGGAAGACGCTCAAAAAGTTGTGCGCCTTGTCCCCGGCCGCTTGCACTTGTTGTTGCGGTTGGAGCCGTTCGTCCTTCCAGTGCCAGATCACTACGTCCGGCTTTGGAAGTCCCGAGAGGCGCGGAGCGGGGGCGACCTCCGCCTTGGGGGCGTCTTTCTTCGGCTCATCCTTCTTCGCGTCCGGCCGCTTCTGTTCGGAAATGCCGATGAAAATGCCCCCGAGGTCTTCCGTCCACGACGGGATTCGCCCGGCGGCGATGCCGAAATCTTTCGGGAACGCGGGGTCGCTCTTCGGCTCGAACACCACTTTTTTGGTCGCCGGGCCGACGTCGCTGAAACCGATCACGGAGAACACTTTCCCTTCGACGCCCGTTTCCTCGACGCCCTTAAGGACGGTGAAGGCGTCGCTGGTGTCTTTCCAATTCAGCGACTGGTAGGCGGCCTTGCCGGTGTCCAGCGTTTGCACCGTGCCGGTCTTCACGTCCCGCAAATGGATGCCGTTGCCGATTTGGCCGAGCGAGTCAATGGTCATCGCCAGGTGCGTCCCCTTCTTGTTGAAGGCGAACTCGCCGACGTTGCCGAGGATCAGGTCCGTGCCCGTGGCCAACTCGCGGAGGAGCAAGTCGTTGTTGGGCTGCGTCGGGGCCGGCGGGCCGTTGGTCGGCGGGGTGGGTTGTGGCGCTTCCGGGTTCGCCTTGCGGAAAGCGATGTGCGTGGCGGCCTCGCCGTTAAACGCGAAGGATCGCAGCCCATCGAATTCGGCCTTCTCGTTCGTGCCCAAGTTGATGAGCACGACCTTCGGGGCGGGCCGTTTGCCGGCCGGAGCCGGGTTGCCCGGCTTGGGCGGCGTCGGTGCGACGGTGTACGCGAACCACTTGGAATCCCGCGAAAAGCCGATGACACCGGCCGACGACCCGCCCGGCAACTTCTGTTGTGGCTTGTCCCCCTTCACGGGTTGCAGAATCACCTCCGAGTCGGCCTCCGCGGAGCCGACGCGGCAAGCGAACCACACGCCGTTGTCCGAGAGGGTCGGGGCGATCACGCTCTTCCACGTCCCGGCCTCGCTGATCGTCAACGGCTTGCGCACCGGCATGTTTTTCAGGTCGGTGATCTGCTTCTGGATGGCCGCGATCTGCTTTTCCAACTCGACGATCTGCTTCGCCCGCTCGGCCTCGGCCGGGTCTTGGGCGGCCGCAACGGCGGCGAAGCCGAACAGGGCCAAGGCGGCGAGCCGGCGGAAAAATCGTGTTCTCATGGACGCGGGAACCTCTCGCGGTGCGGGGCGTGTGGTGTCGGCGCTTCATGCGTAGCGGACGGCCGGGCGGGGCGCCGCCGGCCCGGCACAGGTTTTCCAAACCGGCCCTATTTCCCGACCGGAATAACCCGTATCATCCCGACATTCGGTACGGAAGGACGATTCTTCATGGCGACCATCTTGGTAACGGGCGGGTGCGGCTTCATCGGCAGCAACTTCATCCGCGAACTGCTGACGACCGACGCCGAGACGGACGTCATCAACTTCGACGCCCTGACCTACGCCGGCAACCTCGCCAACCTGGCCGACTTCGCCGACCACCCCCGGTACCGATTTATCCGCGGGGACATCACGGACCGCGACGCCGTCCAGAAAGCCCTCGGCCACGGCGTCCAAGCCGTCATCAACTTCGCGGCCGAGAGTCATGTGGACCGCAGCATTTTGGACAGCGGGCCGTTCATCAAGACGAACGTGGTCGGCACGCAAATCTTGCTCGACGCCGCTCGGCTGGCGAAGGTGCCGCGGTTCGTGCAGGTGTCCACGGACGAAGTGTACGGAACCTTGGGCGCCACCGGCCTCTTCACCGAGGAGACGCCGTTGGCCTCGAACAGCCCGTACTCGGCGGCGAAGGCGGCGGCCGACCTGTTGGTGCGGGCCTACGTCCACACCTACGGCATGGACTGCGTGACGACTCGTTGCTCGAACAATTACGGCCCGTACCAATTCCCGGAGAAGCTAATCCCCCTGTTCATCACGAACATCATGCGGGACCAACAGGTGCCGGTGTACGGCGACGGCATGCAAGTGCGGGACTGGATTCACGTCCGCGACCACGCCCGCGGCGTCGAGATGGCGTGGCGCCGCGGCAAGGGGGGCGAGGTGTACAACTTCGGCGGCCGCTGCGAGATGGCCAACCTGCACCTGACCAAAAAGCTGCTCGCTCTCCTCGGCAAGCCGGAATCGCTCATCAAGTACGTGCAAGACCGACCGGGGCACGACCGCCGCTACGCCATCGACTGCTCGAAAGCCGAGCGGGAACTCGGGTGGACGCCCGCGGTGACGTTCGAGGAAGGGCTGCGCCAGACCATCGAGTGGTATCAAGCCAATCAGGAGTGGGTGAACCACGTCCGCAGCGGCGAGTACCTGAAGTATTACGACCTTCAGTACGGCAATGGTGTTTCGGTTGATTAACCACCGGACGCGGATTTTTTCAAGTCATCGAGGTCATTCAGGCCGAACGTCTGCAAAAACTTCTTCGTCGTCCCGAACAGGATCGGCCGGCCGAGCGACTCGTGCCGGCCGACGATTTTTACCAGCCCCCGTTCCATCAGTTGCGTCAGCAGTTCCCCGCAGCCGACGCCGCGGATGGCCTCCACGTCGGCCCGCATGATCGGCTGGCGGTGGGCGACCACGGCCAGCGTCTCCGTGAGGGCGGGAGTCAGTTTCGGTTCGGCCCCCGCCCGGCCGGCTCGCATGAGCCATGGCCGGAACGCCGGCCGCGTGAACATCTGGTACCCGCCCGCGACTTCGCCGACGCGGAAGGCCGAGGCGTCCGCGTCGTGCATTTCGCGCAGTCGTTCGACGAGCCGTCGGACTTCGGCGGCGTCCTTGAGGCCGGCCACGGTGGCTAGTTTCTTCGCGGAGACGGGTTCTTGGGCGAGGAACAAGGCCGCTTCGAGGCGGGCAAGCGCCGGGTCGCGGGTGAGCGGAGCAGTCGACGATTCACCCGCCCGGTCGTCCAGCGGCTGCCGGGAACGTGGCCGGTGATTTTCCGGTCGGGCGTGGGCCGGGCGGCGGGCGAGCGGTCCGAGGCGGCGCTGGAACATGCCGGCACGTTACCCCGAACCCGGCGAAGACTCAACGGGAATTCACCCCTCGACCGGAATGACCTTGAGCGGCTTGAAGCCGCCGGACACCACTTGTCCCAAAGCGACCAAATCCCCTTGCGGGTCCGTGACGGCCAATTCTTCCACATCGGGATGGCCGATTTTGATGATCTGCCCGAAGCGGATGCGGCGGGCTTCTTCCACGCTCACCGTTCGTTGTGGGATTCCCGTGAGCGGGGCGGTGATCTGCCGGGCGGCGGCCAGCGCCTGTTCCTTTGTCGCGTCCACCGTGACCGCGTTGTCCAGCGTGAAATCGCCGATGCGGTCGCGGTGCAGGGCCGTGACGTAGCCGCCAGTCCCGAGCGTATTTCCCAGATCGCGGGCGATGGAGCGGATGTAAGTTCCCTTGCCGCAGTCAATCCGCAGGCGCAGCGTCGGCCACGCGAATTCCAAAACGACGATGCTGTCGATCCGCACGGTCCGCGGGGCCAACTCGACTTCTTCTCCCTTTCGGGCAAGGGCATAAGCCCGTTGGCCGGCGACCTTGGCGGCCGAGAACGCCGGGGGCGTTTGGCTGATTTCGCCGATCATTCCGGCCAATAGCCCGCGGATTTGTTCTTCGCTTACCGGGGCAACGTTCTCGCGCGGCGTGACGACGCCGTCCGCGTCGTCCGTGTCGCTGTCGGCCCCGAGGATGATCGCGGTCGTGTACGTCTTGGGGCTTCGCTGCACATACTCGAGCAGGCGCGTGGCCTGCCCGTAGGCGAGGACGAGGACGCCGGTGGCGAGCGGGTCGAGCGTGCCGCCGTGGCCCAAGCGGGTGCGGTTGGGGAACCAGCGTGCGGCCCGGTTGACCACGTCCCGCGAGGTGAGGCCTTGGGGCTTGTTGACGACGAGAAAGCCGGATGTCTGCATGAGTTCTCGGAGAATGAAACGACCCCGGCGGTTCGCGGAGAACGGCCGGGGTCAGGAAACGGCACGGGTCAACGGGTCAGTTAGTTGTCCTTGTTCTTCCTGGCTTCACCCATCGCCGCCAAGAACTTGAGGGCCTTCCCTTGGGCGGCGATCTTGATCTTCAGGCTGTCGCCCCCTTCGATGGACACCTTGATGGTGTCCGACTTCTTCGAGTCGCCGAAGATCTTCTCGGCGAGCTTCTTCGTGGCGGCGGCTTCCTTGGCGGACTCGGCCACGGCGGGCACGAGCTTCGCCAAGGCCACTTCCATCTTGAACACGCCGGCGTCAACCGCCTTGGAGGCGACGGCCTTCTTGATGGCCGCCTTGCCGTCCACCCCGAAGGCGACGATGGCCAAGTCGTCCCGGAAGGTCAGGTACACGTCGCTCTTGCCGAACGATTTTTGCGCCTCTTCCGGCACGAAGTCGCCGATCTTGAGGACGTGCAGCATGGCGCCGCCGTCGAGTTTTTCGGCATCCAGCATCAGGAAATTGCCGACTTCGGGCGGGGCGTCCTTGGCGGCGTCCTTGATGGCCGCTTCGATCTTCTTCCCCTCGGCCACTTTGACGGCGAACAGCGCCGTCAGTTTGCCGTCCTTGTTCGGCCCCAAAATGGACAGGCCGGCGTCCAGTTCCCCGGCCTTGGCGGTCGGGAGCAGGGCGTCGATCAGCGGCTGCAACTTCTCTTCCACTTCGCCGGGGGCCTTGGCCTTCTTCTTGGCTTCCTTGATGGCGTCGTCGATCACCGGCGGCAACAGCTTCTTCAACTCGGAGGCGAGCGACACGCTCAGGTTGACCGAGAAACAACTGTCCCCGGACAGCACGGCCCCGGCGGCCACGCTCTTGTTTTCCTTGATCGCGGCGAAGTCCTTGGCCAGCTTGCTCCCCTTCAGACCGGCCATCTCGATTTCGAGGGCAGCCTCGCCGGACTGCTGATCGACGTTGAACTTGAGGGACACTTGCTCGCCGTCCGTGATGACCGACTTCACCGTGGCGGCCAGTTGGTCGATCGACTTTTCCTTGAACGCCTTCATGGCCGGCGTCTCGTTGGGCACCGGGGCCTCTTTGCCGGCGGCCAGTTGGTTCTCGATGGCGCCGACGGCCAGCTTTTTCATTTGGTCCGGCAGGCGGTCGATGCGGGCAGTGATCGAAATGAGGTCCGTGGCCTTGCCGCCAAGCACGTCGTCCGGCTTCGCCAAGGTCTTCTCGGCGATGTTCTCCGGGTCATTCGCGGTGACGTAGGCGTACTTGTTGGCGAACCGGAAGTAGACCGTCATCGGGGAGTTCGGCGGCGTCGTTTCGTACACGCCGTCCTTGTTCTTCTTGATGTCCAGCATGGCCCGGTCTTTGAGGGCGCCGAGGAGGGCTTCCTCGTCGGCGACCGGGATCAGGGCCACGACGGGGCTGGCGGTCGGGTCCGGCGTGATCGTGGCGTAGAAGCCGAGCGGGCGCTTCACGTCGATGCCTTCGATCCCCTTCTTGTCGTCGATCAGCGACTTGATGAGGCCGATGCCCTGCTTCGCCTGCTCCGCCTGGTCTTCGGGGGCGAAGGCGAGGAAGTATTCGGCGGTCTTAATGAGGTCGTTGACGGACTGGACCCGGATCAACAGACTCGGGCCGTCCGTTTTCTTGTCCGCGGCCGCCGCCGGCTGGGCGGCGACGGGCAGCAGCGCGCACGCCGCGACGATGAACAAACGGGCCAAACGCAAACGCATGTCAGCTCCTTGGGAGTAATTTCAGCCTGCGACGACAGGGAATACCCGGGCGGGCCGCGCGGGGTTACACATGGCCAATGTATTTTCTGCGGGGCCAAGTCGCCACCGCTCTGTGAGGAAGTTACGCCCGGGCCGGGGATTCCCCATTTTGCCCGCGGCGGCGAACCGATAAGATTTGGGGAGAACATTTCGCCGCGGGCGATGTCCTTCCACCCATTCACGGCCGCTTCTTCGGGACGGAATCACGGAATGTCAGAACCGATCAGCAAAAATCTCACCGTTGACAGCCGCGAAGAGGCGATTCTGCTGTTCGGCCCGCGCGACCAATACCTGAAACTCGTCCGGGACGCGCTGAACGTCCTCGTCGTCGCCCGCGGGGACGTGATCCAGATTAGCGGGACCGATGAGGCCGTCGCCCAAGGGGAACGCGCGATCCAGCAAATGCGGGGCATGCTGCGGAACAACGGCCAAATGGCCGCCGAGGACGTGAAGACGATCCTGGAAGTCATCCGGGCCGGGTCCGAGCGCGTGTCGCCGCAAAACCTGACCATGCTCGACGGCGGCAAGTACCTGCGGCCGCGGACGGACGGGCAGGGCCGGTACGTTCAGGCCATGCGCGACAACGACGTGGTCCTCTGCATCGGCCCGGCCGGGACCGGGAAAACGTTTCTGGCCGTCGGCATGGCCGTCACCATGCTGCGCCAAGGGCTGGTGAAGAAGATCGTCCTCGTCCGGCCGGCCGTGGAGGCGGGGGAACGCCTCGGGTTCCTGCCCGGCGACTTGGTGGCCAAGATCAACCCGTACCTGCGGCCGTTGTTCGACGCCATGAACGACCTGATCGACAACGAGCAGGTCAAGAAGTACATGGAAAACGACGTGGTGGAGATCGTCCCCCTCGCGTTCATGCGCGGGCGGACGCTGAACCAGGCGGCCATCATTCTGGACGAAGGCCAGAACGCGACCGTCGCCCAGATGAAGATGTTCCTCACCCGCATGGGCATGGGGTCCAAGATCATCGTCACCGGCGACACGACGCAAATCGACTTGCCGCCGACTTCGAAGAGCGGGTTGATTGACGCTGTCCAACGGCTCAAGGGCATCCCGCGGCTCGGGATCGTCCACTTGGACACCAAGGACATCGTCCGCCATGCGTTGGTGCAGGAAATCGTCAACGCCTACGACGAGGAATTCCGGCGCCGGGTGCCGCCGCGGCAGTGAAGAAAGGCCAAGACATTTGGCCGCAGAGACGCAGAGAGCGCAGAGAGCGCAGAGAAGACGAATGCACAAAAGACATTTATGAATTAGTCTTCTCTGCGCTCTTTGCGTCTCTGCGGCCAAATGTCTTGAATTTTAATGTTCCAACGGTCGTATTACCCCGCCGTCGGCTTCGACGTGCCGGATCAGGTAGCGCGGGATGCGGCCCTGAATAATCACTTGCTGGTCCCGGTACTCCTGCCGGTAGACTTCCGCGTGGGCGGCCATGTACGATTGAACCTTCCCGTTGGCGGCGTCGGCGGTCACAACCACTTCCACAAAATCCTTTGTCAGGGCGATCACAACGGCTTCCGTCAGGTGGTCAATGCCCTCGCCGGTCGCCCCGCTGATGCCGACGGCTTTCGGGTGCAGGGCCATCAGGATGTGCAAGGTTGATCGGTCTTCGATCTTGTCGATCTTGTTCAACACCAGAATGGTCGGCTTGTCGGCGCAGCCCAACTCTTCCAGCACGCCGTTGACGGCCTTGATCTGCTCCTCGGCCTGCGGGTTGCTCGCATCGACGATGTGCAGCAACAGCCGGGCCTGCCGGGCTTCCGTCAGGGTGGCCTTGAAGGAGGCCACCAAATGGTGGGGCAGTTCGCGGATGAAGCCGACGGTGTCGCTCAACAGCACTTTGCCGAAGTCGCGGATCATCCACTGCCGGGTGCGGGTGTCCAGCGTGCTGAACAGCTTGTTCTCGACGTACACGTCCGCGTCCGTCAGCTTGTTCATGAGCCGACTTTTGCCGGCGTTGGTGTAGCCGACCAGGGAGACGGTATGCTCCTCGGCCCGCGTCCTCACTTCGCGTTCCTTGCGGGCCTGCACGACGACGAGCTTTTCTTTCAGGTCGCGGATGCGGCCGCCGACGATGCGGCGGTCTTCTTCGAGTTGCGTTTCGCCGGGGCCGCGCATGCCGATGCCGCCTTGGTATCGCGACAAGTGGCTCCACGCCTGTTTGAGCCGGGGCAGGGAGTATTCCATCTGGGCCAGTTCGACTTGCAGGCGGGCCTCCGGCGTGCGGGCGCGGGTGGCGAAGATGTCCAGGATGACCTCGCTGCGGTCCAGCACCTTGACGTTGATGGCCTTCTCCAAGTTGCGTACTTGGGCGGGGCTGAGGTCGTTGTCGAAGATCACCACGTCCGCGCCGGTCGCCTCGGTCAGTTCGGCCAGTTCCTTCACCTTGCCGGTGCCGATGTACGTCCCCGCGACGATGTCCCGGCGCTTCTGCAACAGTTCGCCGACGACCTTGGCCCCGGCCGTCTCGGCCAACCCGCGTATCTCGTCGAACGGGTTGTCTTCCGCGAGCCACGGCCGGTCCGGCGTGGACATGGAGACCAGAATCGCCTTCTCCTGGCGGCCGGACATGCCTTCCCGCGACTGATCGAACATGGATGCGATGGCGTGACTCCCCTCGGTCTGGTTTTCGGGCCGGTGTGAAAGTTAATTGTACCCCGGCGACTCGCGGGGAGGAATCGTTCGCTAAAAGAGAAGAACTTCACCACAGAGGACACAGAGATCACAGAGGAAGACAGGAGAGGAAAAGCACGATCGGCGGATC
>JAYUGD010001097.1:0-8556 GCA_043767785.1 Zavarzinella sp.
AATGTCTTCTCTCTTCTCGTCTTTCTCTGTGTTCTCTGTGTCCTCTGTGGTGAAGTTCTTCTCTACTCTTCCGCCTTTATCCGTGTTTATCCGTGTTCATCCGTGGCTAAAAAGGTTTTCCTCCGGTCTTCGCTCGGGTAGAATACCCCTGCCTGCCCCCACGCCCTCTTCCGTCGGCGGAGCCAACACACCATGACCTTGCGGACACGCCTCCTCGCGGGGGTCGTCGGCCTTGTCGCCGCCGCGGCCCACGCGGGGGACAAGCCCCTGTCGTACGGCCGGGACATTCGGCCGATCCTCTCGGAGAACTGTTTCTTCTGCCACGGGCAGGACCCGAACCAGCGCAAGGGGGACGTGCGCATCGACACGGCCGAGGGGCAGAAGGCCGTCCTCACACCCGGCAAGCCGGCCGAGAGCGAACTGGTCAAGCGCCTCTTCGCCACGAAGCCGACCGAGCAGATGCCGCCGGCGAAGAGTAACCGCCACCTGTCGGCCGAGCAGAAGGAGACGCTCAAGCGGTGGGTGGCCGAGGGCGCCAAGTTCGAGGGGCACTGGGCGTACCAGCCGATTCAACGGCCGGACGTGCCCAAGACAGACCAGCACCGCATCGACTATTTCATCCAAGCCAAGCAACGCGAGAAGGGCCTGACTTCTTCCAAGGAAGCGGACCGCATCACGTTGCTTCGCCGTCTCACGTTCGACCTCACCGGCCTGCCGCCCACTCCCGCCGAGGTGGATGCGTTCGTCGCCGACAAGTCGCCGGACGCTTACGAGAAGCAGGCGGACCGGCTGATGAAGCTGCCGCAGTACGGCGAGCGCATGGCCATCCCGTGGCTGGACGCCGCCCGGTACGCGGACAGCAACGGATTCCAGCAGGACGGCGACACCTTCCAGTGGGTCTGGCGCGACTGGGTCGTGAAGGCGTTCAACGACAACAAGCCGTTCGACCAGTTCACGGTCGAGCAGCTGGCCGGGGACTTGCTGCCCAACGCCACGCGCGAGCAGAAGATTGCCACCGCCTTCAACCGCAACCACTTGGTCAACGGCGAAGGCGGGGCCATCCCCGAGGAGCAGCGCTTCAACATCCTCTTCGACCGCGTGGACGTGACGGCCACCACCTGGCTCGGGCTGACGATGGCCTGCGCCCAGTGCCACGACCACAAGTACGACCCGATGACGCAGAAGGATTACTACAGCCTGCTCGCCGCCTTCAACAACGTCAGCGAGAACGGCATCGCCGGCCGACAGTCGTCGCACAAGCGCGTCAGTCCGCCGTTCATCGAGGCCGGCTCCCCCGAAGAAACCGCCAAGCTGGCCGCACTGGACAAGAAGACCGCCGACCTGAAAGCGGCCTCTGCCGAGGCCATCAAGAAATGGGTGGCGGCCGTCACCAAGGACGACAAGTTCGATAAAGCGATCCGCGAGTTGGCGATGAACGCCGACCCGAAGACGAAGGCCGACCGCGACGCGAAGTTGAAAAAGCACTTCGACGAGAAGATCGAACCGAAGCAAGTGGCCGAGATCGCCGCCGCCGAGAAGGCCGCCGCCGACTACCGCAACGAGGAGTTGCCGAAGGTCATGGTGATGGCGGACGACAGGCCGCGCGAGTCCAACATCCTCGACCGCGGCGAGTACCTGAAGCCGAAGGAAAAGGTGACGGCCAACGTGCCGGCGTTCCTGCCGCCGCTGCCGAAAGACGCCCCGAAGAACCGGCTCGGCCTGGCCAAGTGGCTGGTCGCCCCGGAGAACCCGCTGACGGCCCGCGTGGCCGTCAACCGCCTGTGGCAGACGTTCTTCGGCGTCGGCCTCGTGAAGACCTCCGAAGACCTCGGCGTCCAGAGCGAACTGCCAGAACACCAACAGTTGCTGGATTGGTTGGCCGCCGAGTTCCGCGAGAAGGGCTGGGACACGAAAGCGATGGTCCGGCTGATCGTCACCAGTTCCACTTACAAACAAGCTTCCAAAATGCGGAGTTCAGAAGACCCGGAGAATAAGTATTATACCCGCGGCACCCGCTTCCGCCTGCCGAGCATGTTCCTGCGCGACGCCGCTCTGAGCGCCAGCGGGCTGCTCGACCGCCGCGTCGGCGGTAAGCCGGTGTACCCGTACCAGCCGGAAGGCATTTGGGAAACGCTCGCCATCACCAAGGAGCGCGACTTCACTTACCCGATGTCCAAGGGCAGCGACCTGTACCGCCGCAGCATTTACACGTTCTGGCGCCGGACCGTCGGCCCGGCGAACATGTTCGACGCCTCCAGCCGCCAAGCGTGCAAGGTGCGCCCGAACCTGACCAACACCCCGCTGCACGCCCTGACGACCCTCAACGACGTGACGTGGACCGAGGCCGCCCGCGTGCTGGCCGAGAAGACTCTGCAACGACCCGGCGACACGCCGCAGCGGCTGACAAATGTGTTCCGGCTAATGCTCGCCCGCTCGCCACGGCCGCAGGAGATGAGCGTGCTGACACGGGTGTTGGACCAACAGCGAGAGATGTTTAAGAAAGACCCGGCCGCCGCGACGAAAGTGGTGTCCGTCGGGTTGGCCCCGCGGGATACGAAACTCGACGTGGCCGATCACGCCGCGTGGTCGGCGGTGTGCCTGGCGTTGTTTAACTTGGACGAGACGCTGACGCGGGAGTGAGACACCGTCCCGCACTTAAATCCGAAAACCGTTTAACCACGAATAACACGAATAACACGAATCCAAATTCAAGAATTGGTTTTTATTCGTTTTATTCGTTTTATTCGTGGTTAAACGGTTTTCTCAGTTTTCAATTGGTCATTGGGGTTTCTCATGCTCGACCTCCTCTCCGAAAACGCCGCCCGCGTCACCCGCCGACAACTCTTCGGCCGCTCCGCCTCCGGCCTCGGCGTCGCCGCGCTGGCTTCGCTTCTCAAAGAAGACACGCACGCCGCCGAGAAGCCGCTCGGGCAACCGGGCCTCCCCGGCCTGCCGCACTTCGCCCCGAAGGCGAAGCGCATGGTCTATCTTTGGCAGGGCGGGGCGCCGTCGCACGTCGACTTGTTCGACCCGAAGCCGGTGATGGAAAAGCACAAGATGCAGGACCTCCCCGAGAGCGTCCGGGGGACGACGCGGCTGTCCACCATGACGGCCGGGTACAAGAAGTGGCCGGTGGTGCCGGCCATCAAGCCGCACAAGAAGTACGGGAAGAGTGGGCTGGAATTCACGTCCATGATGCCGTTCACCGGCGAGATCGCGGACAACATTTGCCTCGTGCGCTCGATGCACACGGAAGCGGTGAATCACGCGCCGGGGGTGACGTTCTTCCTCACCGGCGCGCAAGTTCCCGGCCGGCCGAGCATGGGGGCGTGGCTGACTTACGGGCTGGGCAACGAGGCGAGCGACCTGCCGGCGTTCGTGGTGATGACCTCGTCCGACCGCGGCAAGACGTGCGGGCAACTCTTCTTCGACTACTACTGGGGCAGCGGCTTTTTGCCGAGCAAGTACCAGGGCGTGCGCTTCCGCGCCAGCGGCGACCCGGTGCCGTACCTGAACAACCCCGACGGCGTCACCCGCGACGCCCGCCGCAACCTGCTCGACGGCATCCAGGAGCTGAACCGCCAGCACCTGGCCGAGTACGGCGACCCGGAGACGGACACGCGCATCAGCCAGTACGAGATGGCCTTCAAGATGCAGATGAGCGTCCCCGGCCTGCTCGACTTCTCCAACGAGACCAAGCAGGCCATCGACGCCTACGGCCCGCAGGTCCACACGCCCGGCAGCTTCGCCCGCAACTGCCTGATCGCCCGCCGCCTGCTCGAGCGCGGCGTCCGCTTCGTGCAACTGATGCACAGTGGCTGGGACCAGCACTCCAACCTGTTCACGCAACTCGAAGAACAGTGCAAGGACACCGACCAGCCCTCGGCCGCCCTCGTGAAAGACCTGAAGCGCCTCGGCCTGCTCGACGACACTCTCGTCGTCTGGGGCGGCGAGTTCGGCCGCACCCCGTTCGGCCAAGGCCCGCCCGAGAAGCCGAACGGCCGCGACCACTTCGGCCGGGCGTTCAGTCTCTGGATGGCCGGCGCCGGCGTCAAAGGCGGCCATGCCTATGGCGAGACGGACGACTTCGCCTGGAACATCGTCAAAGACGGCGTGCATGTGCATGACCACCAGGCGACGATTCTGCACCTCCTGGGCATCGACCACGAGAAGCTGACGTTCCGCTATCAGGGCCGGCAATTCCGGCTGACGGACGTGCATGGCAAGGTGGTCAAGGGCGTGCTGGCGTGACCGGCATGGAAAGCCCATGGACGGCCGCCCATGGGCTTCGCGCGCATTGACCCCGGAGCAACCTCCATGAGCCAGTCCCAAGCCTTCTTCTCCCCCGGCCTGACGTGTGTGAGCGAGATCCTGCGCCAGTTTCAGATGTGCAAACACACGGCCGACGTGTGCGTGTTCACGATCACGGACGACCGCATCACGCGGGCGATTGTCGCGGCCCACGAGCGCGGCGTCGCCGTCCGCGTGCTGACGGACGACGAGAAGTCCCACGACCTCGGCTCGGACATTCAGCGCCTCGCGGCGGCCGGCATCCCGTGCAAGATCGACGCCGGCAACGCCGCCCACATGCACCACAAGTTCGCCATCTTCGATGGCCAACTGCTCCTCAACGGCAGCTTCAACTGGACGCGCAGCGCCAGCGAGTTCAACGAGGAGAACCTGATCGTCAGCGCCGACCCGGTTTTGGTGAGCGCGTTCGCGGGGCGGTTCGCGGAGTTGTGGGAGCGGCTGCGAGCGGTATGATTTCGGCCGCGTCGCCGAGGAAATGGCAATTCCATCCCGCCGGCGGTACGATACGGGTGTCACGCTTCTTTTTGAAAGGGTTGTCATGGCGCCGACCATTGAAGAACTCGGCCTCTGACCGGCTCGATGCCGAGGCCCGACTCGCCGTCGCGGAAGCCCTCTGGGAGAGCGTCGCGCGTGAGGCCGACGCGGCCTCACTTTCCGCCGCCCAGCGCGCCGAGTTGGAATGCCGGCTGGCCGACAGCATCGCCCGGCCCGGGGCGGTCACCCCGTGGGAGACGGTCAAGGCGCGGGCGTTGGCGCGGGCGCGGCAATGAGCCTGCCCGTCGAACTGCGGGATGCCGCCACGGCTGAGTTTGACGAGGCGTTCGACCGGTACGACGCCCTCCGGGCGGGCTTGGGCCCCGACTTCGCGGAGCAGTTGAACCCGTATGTGCGGGGACAGTTCGCGACGCTGTGGGACTCGGTGCGGGCGTCGGCGGGAATGGGCGAGGAGTAGTCTCGTCGCGGCGGTTTTCGCCCCAACGGGGCGGGGGAAAATAGCCAGGGGCGGCTTCCGCCCCTGGACAACGGCGTCACCCATCTCTCTTGGCCCCAACGGGGCGCCGGTCCATCACCCGGCGCCCCGTTGGGGCCAAAACCATTTTCACGGCGCGATTCCCGGGGCGTTCCGCCCCGGGCTATTCTCCCCCGGCCCGTTGGGGCGAAGACAACAATGGCGTGATTCCCGGGGCGTTCCGCCCCGGGCTATTCTCCCCCGCCCCGTTGGGGCGAAGACGGGGGCCAACGTGGATGTCGCCCGAACCCCCTCCCCCATCATCGCCTCTCGCTATCCTAAGCCCTTTCGACCCTGACCCCGAGCGCCGGACTCTGATGCCGAATTATAACCCGCGGGCCGTCGAGCCGAAGTGGCAGCAGTATTGGGAGACCCGCAAGACCTTCCGCTGTCCGGACCCGGACGCGCCCGAAGCGGCGGGCAAGCGCAAGATTTACATCCTCGACATGTTCCCGTACCCGAGCGGGGCCGGGCTGCACGTCGGGCACCCGGAAGGCTACACGGCCACGGACATCCTGGCCCGCTGCCGGCGCATGCGCGGCGACCACGTCTTGCACCCGATGGGGTGGGACGCCTTCGGGCTGCCGGCCGAGCAGTACGCCATCAAGAACAACGTCCACCCGCGCGTCACCACGCAGCAGAACATCGCCAACTTCCGCCGGCAGATCAAAAGTCTCGGGTTCAGCTACGACTGGGACCGCGAGGTCGATACGACCGACCCCGAGTACGTGAAGTGGACGCAGTGGATTTTCCTCGAACTGTACGACACCTGGTACGACCGCGGGGCCGGCAAGGGCCGCCGCATCGCCGAACTTCCGATCCCCGCGGACGTGAGCTATAAGGGGGAGTCGGCCGTCCGCGAGTACCGCGACGCGAAACGGCTGGCGTGCCAGGCCAACAACCCGGTGAACTGGTGCCCCGGTTTGGGCACGGTGTTGGCCAATGAGGAAGTGATCGACGGCAAGTCGGAAGTCGGCGGCTTCCCCGTCGAGCGCCGGCCGCTGCGGCAGTGGATCCTGCGCATTACCGAGTACGCCGAGCGCCTGCTGGCCGACTTGGAGCCGCTCGACTGGTCCGAGAGTATCAAGACGATGCAGCGGAACTGGATCGGCAAGAGCGTCGGCGCCGAGGTCAACTTCAAGCTCTCGGCCCACGCGGCTACGGTGACAATATTCACCACGCGGCCCGACACGTTGTACGGGGCGACGTACATGGTACTGTCGCCGGAACACGCCTTGGTGAACGAGATCACGACGCCGGCCCAGAAGGCGGCCGTGACGGCGTATCAGGAAGCGGCCAGCCGCAAGAGCGACTTTGAGCGCACCGAGATGGCGAAGGCCAAGACGGGCGTGTTCACCGGGGCGTTCGCCGTCAACCCGGTCAACGGCAAGGACATCCCAATCTGGATCGCGGACTACGTGCTGGCCGGGTACGGCACCGGGGCGATCATGGCCGTGCCGGGGCACGACGAACGCGACTTCGAGTTCGCCAAGCAATTCGGGCTGCCGATTCAGGTGGTCGTGACGCCAACGCCGGAGTGGCTGAAGAAGACCAAATCCACCGTTGATGATTTGAAGGCCGCGTACTGCGAAGAAGGCGTCGCCTGCAACTCCGGCCCGCTCGACGGCCTGCCGACCGCCGAAGCCAAAGAGAAGATCATCGCCGACCTGGAGGCGAAGGGCCTCGGCGTCCGCAAGGTGAACTACAAGCTGCGCGACTGGCTGTTCAGCCGGCAGCGCTACTGGGGGGAGCCGTTCCCGCTGCTGCACGAAGTGGACGCGGCCGGGAAGCGCACCGGCGTCATCGTGCCGCTGGATACGGGCGAACTGCCGTTGCGACTGCCGGAACTGGAAGACTTCAAGCCGACCGGCACGCCGGACGGGCCGCTGTCGAAGGCGACCGACTGGGTGACCGTCACCCGCGACGGCAAGACGTACCAGCGCGAGACGAACACGATGCCGCAGTGGGCCGGCTCCTGCTGGTACTACCTGCGCTACATCGACCCGAAGAACGCCGCCGCCTTCTGCGACCCCGCGAAGGCCAAGCACTGGCTGCCGGTGGACCTGTACGTCGGCGGCGCCGAGCACGCCGTCCTGCACCTGCTGTACTCCCGCTTCTGGCACAAAGTCCTGTACGACCGCGGGCACGTGCATTGCCCGGAGCCGTTCCACCGCTTGGTGAATCAGGGGATGATCCTCGGCGAGATGGAACTGACGGCCTTCCAGAAAGCAGGCGCGTGGGTCTCCGCGGAACAAGTGACCGACGAGCAACGGACGTTGAGCGAAGACGGGCAGGGCGAATACCGGCAAGTGAAGTTGGCCGAAGACCAAGTCGAGAAGAAAGGGAACAACACCGTCCTCAAGGAGAACGCCGCCGTCCGCGTGGACGCCAAGTCGTTCAAGATGTCCAAGAGCCGCGGCAACGTCATCAACCCCGACGACGTGGTCGCCGAGTACGGGGCCGACTCGCTGCGGCTGTACGAGATGTTCATGGGGCCGCTGGAGGCGATGAAGCCGTGGAACACGCGCGGCGTCGAGGGGGTCTACCGTTTCTTGAGCCGCGTCTGGCGCCTGATCGTGGACGACGCGGCCGAGACGCCGACGTTGCACCCGGCCGTGAAAGACATCCCCCCGGACGCCGAGACGTTGAAGCTGTTGCACAAGACGATTCAGAAGGTGACGGACGACACGGACGCCCTGCGCTGCAACACGGCCATCGCCGCCATGATGGAGTTCACGAACCACCTAACGGCCAAGGTCGAAGCCCGCCCGCTGGCCGTGCTGAAGCCGTTCGTGCTGCTGCTGGCCCCCTACGCCCCGCACGTCGCGGAAGAACTGTGGGAAGTGTTGGGCGGCAAGGAAACGCTGGCCTACGAGCCGTGGCCCGCGTTCGACCCGGCCTTGGTGAAGGAGGCCGAGATCGAAATCCCCGTGCAGATCAACGGCAAGGTGAAGGCGAAACTGTTGGTGCCCGCCGATGCCGACGCCGCCACGCTGGAGAGACTGGCTTTGGCCGACGAAAAGGTGATCGAGCAGTTGGCCGGCAAGCCAGTCAAGAAGGTGATCGCCAAGCCGCGACAGATGGTGAGCATCGTGGTGTGATTCGCTGCCGAACCGCCAGCGAGGGAGGCGAGCCGGGAGCGTTAGAGCATTTTCAGTTTCCGTCTTGCGCTCCCTCGGGCGGCGGCGTATCATCGAGCGATCCCCGTTGGAGTGCTCGCCGATGCAGGCTTATCC
>JAYUGD010001098.1:0-3073 GCA_043767785.1 Zavarzinella sp.
GTGTCAACCCCCCGATTCTCTCCATCCCCGCGGCCCGCGTCGGGGGGATTTCGGTGGGGTGAGAATTGGCGGGGTGAGAATCGGGGGGTTGACACCCCCCGCTCGCCCGGGCCGGGCAGACAGAGGAAGCTTCTCATGAAAATCGGCGTCTGTCTCGAATCCATGGCCCTCCCGCTGCGGGCCGGCCTGCCGCAGTCGGCCAAGCTCGGCCTCGGCGGCGTGCAGGTCAACGCCACGGGGGAACTGTCGCCGGACAAGCTCGGGGACACGGGTCGGCGGGAAGTCCGCAACTTGCTGAAGACGTATCACCAGCAGATCACCGCCCTAAACTGCCCGCTGCGCCACGGCTTGGACGTGGCCGAGAACCAACAACCGCGCATCGAGTACATCCGCCAGGCCATGAGCCTCGCCTTCGAACTCGGCTCCCGCGTGGTGATCGTCCCCTGCCCCAAGTTGCCCGCCGAAGGGGAAGATGTGCGGGCCACCCTGTTGCGGGAAGCCTTGGCCGACCTCGGCCGGCACGGCGACCGCGTGGGCGTGCTGCTCGCCCTCGAAATCGGCCTCGACTCCCCGGAAGCCGTCGCCGCCTATCTCGGCTCCTACGACGTCGGCAGTCTCAAAGTGAACTACGACCCGGCGAACTTGCTGGTGAACGGCTTCGACCCGGTGAAGGGGGTCATCCCGCTGCACAAGTTGATCGTCCACACCCACGCCCGCGACGTGCGCCGAACATCACTGACGATGGGCGCCAAGGAAGTCCGCCTCGGCGCCGGGGACATCGACTGGCTCTCGTACATCGCCACGCTGTCCGTCGTCGAGTACCAAGGCTGGCTAACCATCGAACGCGAGACGGCGACCGACAGGATTGAGGAAGTGAAGGCGGCGGCGGAATTCTTGAAGCGGATGCTGGTGCCACGGTGAGCGGAAACCCGCGGACGGCCGTCCGTGGGCTTTTCCCCCAAGATTTCCCCCCCTGTTGTTGTCTCTCCCCCGTTTCGCCCTTATACTTTGCTTCAATCTAAGTTCGCTGAGGTGGGAACACCCGCACCCGCGGTTTTCCCCCGAACGATCCAGAGTGGCTGAGGGAACAGGCCCTTCGACGCCACAGCAACCGGTTGATTAGCCTTGCACTCCAAGGCGACTCACGACGGTGCTAAGTCCTGCCCGGCTAGCCGGGGAAGATCAGACGCGGGCGAGGCCAACAAACCCTCTCCTTCTGAACGTGACAGCCACCGCCGGCCCCCTTGTGGGTTCGGCGGCGCGGCGGTCGCCAATCTCCCCCGGCCCCGGTCCATCGTGACACCCCAATGTCCCGGCCCTAAAATGCCGGACGAGGTATCAAGCGACCGTGTCCACACTCGATTTTTCGACCGGCCTGCGCTGCCGGGTCTGCGGCAAGCTGTACCCCAAGGAAGCCCTCAACTTCTGCAAGGACGACTTCGGCCCCCTCGAAGTCGATTACGACTACGAGGGCATCGCCAAGAACATCTCGCGGGCCAAGATCGAAAAACGGCCGCACACCATGTGGCGCTACCGGGAACTGCTCCCCATCTCCGGGGAACCCTCCGTCGGCCCGCAGGTCGGCGGCACTCCGTTGGTGAAGGCCGACCGCTTGGCCGACGCGCTTGGCGTCAAGCACTTGTGGATCAAGAACGACGCGGTGAACTTCCCGACGCTCTCCTTCAAGGACCGCGTCGTCTCCGTGGCCCTCAGCAAGGCCCGCGAGTTCGGCATGAAGACCGTCGGCTGCGCCTCGACGGGCAACCTCGCCAACAGCGTCGCCGCCAACGCGGCGGCGGCCGGCCTCGAAGCGTACATCCTGATCCCCGCGAGTCTGGAACGCTCCAAGATTCTGAACACCAGCGTCTACGGGGCGAACGTCATCGCCGTGGACGGCACCTACGACGAAGTCAACCGCCTCTGCACGCAGATCGCCCTCAAGTACGGCTGGGGCTTCGTGAACGTGAACCTGCGCGCCTACTACGCGGAAGGCTCCAAGAGTTTCGGGTACGAGATCGCCGAAGACCTCGGCTGGCGCTTCCCGCAGCACGTCGTCTGCCCGATGGCCGGCGGCGCCCTGATCGGCAAGATTCACAAGGCGTTCACCGAGTTGAACAAGGTCGGCCTCGTGTCGCAGGCGAACACCTGCAAGATGTACGGCGCCCAGGCGACCGGGTGCAACCCGATCACGGACGCGGTGAAGACCAACCGCGAACGGCACAAGCCGATCCGCAAGCCGAACACGATTTGCAAGTCCCTCGCCATCGGCGACCCGGCCGACGGCTACTACGCCGCCAAGCTGATGCGCGAGACCGGCGGCTGGGGCGAGGACGTGACCGACGACGAGATCATCGAAGGCATGACCCTGCTGGCCCGCACCGAAGGCATCTTCGCCGAGACCGCCGGCGGCGCCACCGTGGCCGTCACCCGCAAATTGCTGGAACAAGGCCGGCTGCCGCGCGACGAGGAAATCGTGATCTGCGTGACCGGCAACGGCCTCAAGACGCTGGACGCCCTGTACGAGGCCATCGAGCCGCCGGTGCAGATCAAGCCGTCGTTCGCCGAGTTCGAGAGCCTGATGGGCAACTACGCGACGGTGTAACGAAGAAAATTAACCACAGAGACACAGAGAACACAGAGAAGATGAAAACAGAGTAAAAGCAGAGAAGATGTACTTCTCTCTGTCTTTCTCTTCTCTGTGTCTCTGTGGTTAGAAATTTTTTGATTCCGCTTTTATTAAGAGATGCACAGATGCCCGTCAAAATTGAAATCCCCTCCCCCCTGCGGGAACACACCGGCGGGTTGGTGGACGTATTCGTCACCGGCGCCACCGTACAAGCTGCGCTCGATGACCTTGTGCGACAGTATCCGGCCATCGGGCCGAAGCTGTTTGAGGCCGGGAAGCTGCGGCCGTACATCAACCTCCATGTGAACGACGAAGACTACCGCTACTTGGACGAGATGGACACAGCCACGCCCGACGGCACCGTTTTGCTGGTCATGCCCGCCATCTCCGGAGGATGAATCATGGCCGCTGAAGAAGACGACATCCCCGAAGAAGATGAAGAAGGCG
>JAYUGD010001099.1:0-3069 GCA_043767785.1 Zavarzinella sp.
GTCCTCTTGGCGACCTTGGAGCGGCAGACCGGCACGATCCCCGAAACGCACGGCCTCGTGTTCCTCGAAGAGCGGTTCACCGCGGCCGGCCCGCTCATCAAGTGCGAGCCGGTGCGCGACTACCCGCAGGCCCTCAAGCCGGCCGGCGAGCCGTCGAAGTATCCGTCGTCTGACGCGCCGGGGGAGAACGCCTTCGGCCTGACCAAGCCGATCGTTCGGCCGCCGAAGGCCAAGTTCGCCGAGGACGGGGACAAGTAAGCGCCGGCCCGCCGGAGCAGAGTGAGACCCACCATCATGCGCCGCCTTCTGAAATGGCTCATCGGTCTGGCCGTCGTCTTCGGCGGCCTGTCGGTCGCAGGGGTGTACGTCCAGAAGTACCTGAAGGCGAAGGCCACCCCCGTCTTCATCACGGCGGCCGTCACCGCGGGGAAGATCGAGACAGTCGTGAACTCGACCGGGCCGATCAAGCCGGTGCAGTCCGTGTCCGTCGGGTCGTTCGTGTCCGGGCCGATCCTCGAAATCCTCGTGGACTTCAACGACCCCGTCAAGAAAGACCAACTCTTGGCCCGCATCGACCCGCGCATCACCCAAGCCGCCTTGGACCGGGAGTACGCCACCTTGGCGACGCAGAAGGCGGAGCTGATCCGCATTCAGGCGCAACTCGACCAGGCCCGGGCGAACGAGAAGCGGGCCGTCGCCTTGCGGAAGACCAACCCGGACTACTTGTCCAACCAAGAGATGGACCAACTCCTCTACACGCGGAAAGCGCTCGAGGCCCAAGAGGTCGTGGCCAACGCCAACATCGACGTGGCCAAGGCCACCGTGAAAAACGCCGAGGCCAACGTGGCGTACACGAAGATCATCTCCCCGGTGGACGGCGTGGTGATCGACCGCAAGATCGAGGCGGGGCAGACCGTCGCGTCCTCGTTCACGACCCCGGAGTTGTTCGTGATCGCCCCGGAACTGGACAAGCACATGCACGTCTTCGCCAGCGTGGACGAGGCGGACATCGTGCAAATCCTGACGGCCCAGGAGCAGAAGAGGCCGGTCAAGTTCACCGTGGACGCGGTGCCGGACGAAGTCTTCACCGGGCGAATTTTCCAAGTGCGGCAGAACGCCACGACGACGCAAAACGTCGTCACCTATCCCGTCGTCGTCGAGGTGCCGAACCCGGACTTGAAGAAGCTGCGGGTCGGCTCGACGGCCAACATCTCCTTCCAGATCGACGTGCGCGAGAACGTCTCCCGCATCCCGATGGCCGCCTTGCGCTACGTCCCGGCCGAGACCTTGGTCCGGCCTGAGGACAAGCCGTACGTGGACATGCGGACCAAGAAAGACCCGCGCGAGGGGGAAGAAAAGCTGTCCGCCGAGCGGCGGGCCGAGCAGGCGAAGGCCCGGGTTAAGCGCGTCGTGTGGGTCGCGGACGGGGAGAAGGTCGTGGCCGTCCCGGTCACCATCGGGCTGCAAGACGGGCAATTCGCCGAACTCGTGGAGGGGGACGTGAAGCCGGGCCAGAGCCTCGTCACCGGGGTCGAGGGGGCCGGCCGTGAAAGTCGCTGACCTCGTCATCCTGTCCCTGCGGCAACTCGCCAAGAACAAGCTGCGGTCCGGCCTGACGGTCCTCGGCATCATCATCGGCATCGCGGCCGTCACGGTGATGGTGTCGATCGGCCAGGGGGCCGGGGACTTGGTGCGGGACCAGTTCAAGAACCTCGGGTCGAACGTCATCATCGTTTTCCCGGCCCGCAAGTCCTCGGCCGGCGGCGTCCGCGAAGGCCCGGTCCAGACGCTCACCCCGGCCGACTCGAAGGCCATCGCGGAAGAATGCCCGTCCGTCCGGGCGGCGAGTCCGCTCGTCGGGGCGCAGTTCCAAGTCGTCGGCGGGAACGTGAACTGGAAGCCGGCCCAGATGCAGGGCGTCGGCCCCGAGTACCTCGACGTCCGCAATTGGACCCTCGCGGCCGGCGAGTTCTTCACCGAGCGGGACGTGGGCGCTGCCAACAAGGTGTGCGTAATCGGCCACACGCTTCAGATCAAACTGTTCCCCGGCCAAGACGCCCTCGGCCAACAAGTGCGGGTGAAGAACATCCCGTTCACCGTGATCGGCGTCCTCGACAAGAAGGGGGCCGACCTCGTCGGCAACGACCAAGACGACATCCTGCTGATGCCGTTCTCGACGGTCCGCAAACGACTGCAGGGGTCGCCGTTCGCCAACGTGGACGTCATCATGCTCTCGGCCCGGTCCGAAGTGCAGTCAGCCCCGGCGGTGAAGGAAGTCGAGGCGCTGTTGGCCGAGCGGCACAAGATCCCGCCCGGCGGTAAGAACGACTTCGAGGTGAACAACACGGTCGAAATCGCCCGCGTGTTGAACGTCATCACGGGCAGCCTGACGGCCATGCTGTCGGCCATCGCGGCAATTTCGCTGCTCGTCGGCGGCGTCGGCATCATGAACATCATGCTCGTCTCCGTGACCGAGCGGACCAAGGAAATCGGCATCCGCATGGCCTTGGGCGCGCGCTCGCGGGACATCCTGCGCCAGTTCCTGATCGAGTCGGTGGTGCTGTCGGCCGTCGGCGGGCTGATCGGCATCGGCCTCGGCGTCTTGGGCGCGATGTTCGTAACGTGGGTGATTAATTTCTTCCTGCCGTCGGCGAACTGGCCGCTCGTGGTGTCGCTGCCGGCCGCCTTGGTGGCCCTCGGCTTCGCCGCCGCCGTCGGCGTCTTCTTCGGCTACTACCCGGCCCGGCGGGCGAGCAAGCTCGACCCGATTGACGCGCTGCGGTTTGAGTAAACCGGCCCGATTGTGAAGGAATTGTGAAGCCCTGCCAGCCAGTCTGCCATTGCGCGCGACCGATTGGGCGAAATCATGGCAATCCGAGCGGTTTGGTCTGGCGACCGGCAGGCGCGCAGCCTATCCGGTTGTGATGGCGGACGGGGACCGACGCCTTTCTCCCGCTGGCGGTTTCCGTACAAGAACAAGAGCGGAGTTAGGGCGGGTGTAGTGGTTTTTCGCGCGGGCGCCGGCACTTTACCTCACCCCCTAACCCCCTCTCCGAAGCGGAGAGGGGG
>JAYUGD010001100.1:0-8539 GCA_043767785.1 Zavarzinella sp.
CCCACGGCGGGCGGTCGCACGCGGTCACCTTCCGCACCCCGCTGGAGGAGCGGATGGACTTGCGGGCCACCGCCGACTGGCTGGTGCGGCCCCGCCTCCTCCAACTCCCGGGGATCGCCGAGGTGATCGTCATGGGCGGGGACAAGAAGGAGTACCAAGTCCTCGTCGATCCCGCCAAATTGCAGGAGTACAACGCCTCCCTGCAAGAGGTCGAGGCGGCAATCAAGGCGAACAACCTGAACGCGAGCGGCGGGTTCATCGAAGAGGGCCAGACCGAGCGGCCGGCGCGGGTGATCGGCCGCCTCGGGCCGCTGCCCGACAAGGTCGTGGCCGACCTCATGAAGGTGGTCGTGAAGGCGAGCCCCGGCCGGCCCGTGCTGCTCGGCCACGTCGCCACCGTCGAAGAAGGCCCGGCCCCGAAGCGGGGGGACGCGGGCATCGACGGCGGCCCCGGCGTCATCCTCACCATCGTCAAGCAGCCGCACTTCGACACGCGGGGGCTGACCGACGAGGTGAAGGCGGCGCTGCGGGAGGCCGAGGCC
Organism: Zavarzinella sp.; assembly: GCA_043767785.1. Taxonomy (GTDB): domain Bacteria; phylum Planctomycetota; class Planctomycetia; order Gemmatales; family Gemmataceae; genus Zavarzinella. The sequence goes on from JAYUGD010001100.1 coordinate 543, forward strand.
GCCCTCCCCGCCGACGTCGTGATCCAGACCGAGCTGTTTCAGCTCAAGAGCTTCATCGACCGCGGCGTCTACTACGTCGAGGAGGCGCTCGTCATCGGGGCCGTCCTCGTCGTGATCGTCCTGTTCCTGTTCCTGCTGAACATCCGCACCACGTTCATCACGCTGACGGCCATCCCCCTGTCGCTGGTCGTCACGACGCTGGCGTTCCGGCTGATCGGGGCGCTCACCGGCCAAGAGTTGTCCATCAACGTGATGACGCTCGGCGGGATCGCGGTGGCGATGGGCGAGTTGGTGGACGACGCGATCGTGGACGTGGAGAACATTTACCGCCGGCTCGGCGAGAACGGCGCGTCCGCGGCCCCGAAGCCGGCCCTAGTCGTCGTCTACCAGGCGAGCCGGGAAATCCGCTCGGCCATCGTGTTCGGGACGGCGGTCGTGATCCTTGCGTTCATGCCCTTGTTCGCCCTGTCCGGCGTCGAGGGCCGGCTGTTCGTCCCGCTCGGCATCGCGTACATCGTGTCCATCCTGGCCTCCTTGGTGGTGTCGCTGACCGTCACCCCGGTCCTGTCGTACTACCTGATGCCCAAGGGCGGCGCCGGCCACGGCCACCGGGACGGCCCCCTGCTGCGGGCCTTGAAGTGGGCCGCCAGCTTCCTCATCCGCTTCAGCATGCGGCACGCCGGCGTGCTGCTCCTGCTGACGTGGGCGGCGGTCGCCGTGAGCGTCTGGCAACTGTCCCGACTCGGGGCCGACTTCCTGCCCAAGTTCGACGAGGGGAGCGTCCAAGTCAACGTCGGCCTGCCCGGCGGGTCGTCGCTGAAGGCGTCGAACCAGGTGGCGGTGTTCGTGGACGCCCGGCTGAAGACCATGCAGAAGTCGCCCGAGAACCCTGCCGGCCCGGTCCTGCACTTCATCCGCCGGACGGGCCGGGCCGAGCGGGACGAGCACGCCGAGCCGGTGAACGTGGGCGAGTACATCCTGACCATGAACCCGGACGCCGGGGTCCGCCGGGACGAGTTCCTCAAAGCACTGCTGGCAGACCTCCGCGCCGCCGCCCCCGGCGTCGAGATCGAGACCGAGCAGCCGCTCTCGCACCTCATCAGCCACATGCTGTCCGGGGTGCGGTCGCAGATCGCCATCATCCTGCACGGCGACGACTTGGACAAGCTCCGCGAACTGGCCGGGCGAATCCGCGACGTGGTCGCCACGGTGCCGGGCGTGACCCCGCCGATCATCGACCCGCAGGAGCGGGTGGACGAGGTCCACATCGTGCTGCGGCCCGACGACCTCGCGCTCCACGGCCTGAGCCGGGAGTTCGTCGCCGAGTTCGTCCAGACCGCCTTGAAGGGGGAGCCTGTCTCGGTCGTGCTGGAGGGGCAGCGGCGGTTCGACCTCGTCGTGAAACTGAAAGAACCATTCCGCTCGGACGCCTATCAACTGGGCGAACTGCGGCTCGACCTGCCGGACGGCCGGGGCCAAATTCGGCTCCGCGAGGTGGCCGACTTCCCCGCCGCCGCCAGCGGCCCGAACCTCGTCAACCGAGAGAACGCGCGGCGGAAACAGGTGGTCCGGTGCAACGTGTCGGGCCGCGACCTCGAAAGCGCCGTCGCCGAAATCGAGCGCGTCGTGCGGGCGCAGGTGAAGATGCCGGACGGCTACTTCGTGGAGTTCGGCGGGCAGTTCGAGGCCCAGCGGTCGGCCACCCGCCTCATCAGTGTGCTGGCCGGCGTGTCCTTGGCCGGCGTCTTCCTCGTCCTGATGATGCTGTACCCGTCGGCCCGCGTCACCCTGCAAATCTTGAACGCCGTCCCGACGGCGTTCATCGGCGGGGTGCTGGCCTTGGTGCTGACCAACCAGACGCTGACGGTCGCCAGCCTCGTCGGGTTCGTGTCGCTCGGCGGGATCGCGGTGCGCAACGGCATCCTGTTGGTGACGCACTACTTCCACCTCATGAAAGAGGAGGGGCAGCCCTTCTCCAAAGAAACGGTGCTGCGGGGCAGCCTCGAACGGCTGGCCCCCGTGCTGATGACCGCCCTCACGGCCGGGATCGGATTGGTCCCCTTGGTTGTGGGCGGCAAGAAGCCGGGGCTGGAAATCCTGTACCCGGTGGCGACGGTGATCTTGGGCGGGTTAATGACCTCGACGTTCTGCGAGTTCCTCATCCACCCCGGCCTGTTCTGGAAATTCTCCGGCAAGGACGCCGAGAGGCTGGTCCGCACCGAAGGGTCCGACGCGGAACTGCTGCGGACGGCGTAAGTGGCAGGACGCCAAAGGTTTGTTTTTTCACCTATGGGAGACGCGAGATGACGAAGTACGCGAAGTTCTTGGGCCTCGGGTTGATGGCCGCCACGCTGGGCTTGGCAGGGTGCGACAAGAAGGCCGAATCGACGAAGGCCGAGCCGACGAAGTCGCAAGACAAAAAGGGCGGGCACGCGGACGAACACGCCCACGGCAAAGGGCCGAACGGCGGGGTCATCTTCGACCTCGGCAAGTACCACGCCGAGTTCACCGTGGACCACAAGACGGCGGAGGCGACGCTGTTCGTCCTCGGGGCGGACGAGAAGACGCCGACGGCGGTCGCCGCCAAGGAATTGACCCTGACGACGAAGGCGACGAAGACGGCGGCGGGCAAGGCCGTCCCGCCGATGACGATCAAGATGACGCCGAAGGACGCGAAGGACGGCAAGGCGGCCAAGTTCGTCGGCACGGACCCCGGGCTGGACAACGTCGCCGACTTCGAGGGCGACGTCACCGGCGAAATCAACGGCAAGCCGGCGCAAGGGGAATTCAAGGAGGAGGAGCACGACGACCACAAGCCCGGCAAGAAGTAAGCCCGGCTGGACGACTTTAAGCGACCGGTTAACGGTTGCGAGCCGGCGCGCCGGGGCAAGCCGCCCGGCGCGTCGGCCATGAACTATTTCTCGAACCGTCGGAGAGGCCGCCCCGCCATGACCGGCACCCAGAACGTCTCCCGGACAGCCGCCTTCAAAATTCACGGGATGGACTGCGCCGAGGAGGTGGCGGTCCTGAACCGCGAAATCGGGCCTCTCGTCGGCGGCGAAGGCAACCTGCGGTTCGACGTGCTCAACGGCAAGATGACGGCGGCGCTGCCGGTCGGGGTCTCCGACGACGAAGTGGCGGCGGCCGTGGCCAAGACGGGCCTGCGGGCCGAGCCGTGGCGGGACGGCCCCCAAGCCGGCGGGACCGCCGCCGGGGCGAACCGGGTCCGGACGGCAACGACCGCCGCGTCCGGGGCGCTGATCGGCTTGGGCATGGCGCTACACGCGATCGCCGCCGGGCAGTGGGCGGCCGCGTTCCGGCCGGACGCCGCGCCCGCGCCGTGGCCCGCCGCCGCGGCGTACCTGCTGGCCATCGCCGCGGGCGGGTGGTTCATCGTCCCCAAGGCGTGGTACGCCCTGCGGCGCGGGCGGCCGGACATGAACTTGCTCATGGTGGTCGCCGTGGCCGGGGCGGCGGGGATCGGGGAGTGGCTGGAGGCCGCCACGGTCACGTTCCTGTTCGCGGTGTCCATCGCTTTGGAGGGGTGGAGCGTCGGCCGCGCCCGCCGGGCCGTGGCAGCCCTCATGGAACTGACGCCGGCGATGGTGCGAGTTGTGGAGGCCGGCGGCGACCGCCTCGTGCCGCCCGGCGAAGTGGCCGTGGGCACGTTGTTCGTCGTGCGGCCCGGCGACCGCGTCGCCCTCGATGGCGAGGTGACGGACGGCCGCAGCGACGTGAACCAGGCCCCCATTTCCGGGGAGAGCGTCCCCGTGGCGAAACAGCCCGGCGACGCCGTGTACGCCGGGACGGTCAACGGCGACGGCTCGCTGACGGTAAAATCGACCAAACCGGCCGCTGACACGACGCTGGCCCGCATCATCCGCATGGTCGGCGACGCCCAGTCCCGGCGCGCCCCGTCCGAGCAGTGGGTCGAGCGGTTCGCCCGCGTCTACACGCCGGCGGTCATGGCCCTCGCCTTGGGGGTGTTCGTCGTACCCCCTCTTCTCTTCGCCGCGCCGTGGGGCGTGTGGTTTTATAACGCGCTCGTTCTGCTGGTGATCGCCTGCCCGTGCGCCCTGGTGATCTCGACGCCTGTGAGCATCGTCGCCGGGATGGCGGCGGCGGCGAAAAACGGCGTGCTGCTCAAGGGGGGCCTGTCGCTGGAACTGCCGGCCTCGCTGAAGGCCGTCGCCGTGGACAAGACGGGGACGCTGACGACGGGCCGGCCCGCCGTCGCGCGCTTGGTCGCCGCCGAGGGATCGACGGAGGACGAGGTGCTTCGGTTGGCGGGCGCATTGGAGGCCCGAAGCAGCCACCCTCTGGCCGTCGCCGTGCTAACGCGACTGAAGGAGCGGGATTTGGAAGCGCCCGCGGCCGCGGATTTGGAGGCCGTCCCCGGCCGCGGACTGAAGGGCAAGGTCTACGGCGAGGCGGCGTGGCTCGGGGCGCCCCGGTTCATGGCCGAGCAAGCCCCCGCGTCGGCGGCAAGCAGCCAAGCAGTCGCCGAGTTGCAGGCGGCCGGGCAAACCGTGGTTGCGGTCGGGGCCGGCGCGCGAGTGGTCGGCTGGATCGCTCTGGCCGACGGTGTCCGGCCGAACGCCAAGCAGGCCGTCGCGGCCCTGCGTGCCGCCGGCGTCGGTCACGTCGTCATGCTCACGGGCGACAACCGGGCGACGGCTCAAGCCGTCGCGGACCAGACCGGCATCGACGAGGTCCGGGCGGAGTTGTTGCCGGCCGACAAGGTCGCCGAAGTCGAGCGCCTCGTGGCGAAGTGGGGCAGCGTCGCCATGGTCGGCGACGGCGTCAACGACGCCCCGGCGATGGCCCGGGCCACGCTCGGGGTGGCGATGGGGGCCGTCGGCAGCGATGCGGCCATCGAAACCGCCGACGTCGCCCTCATGTCGGACGACTTGGCGAAGCTGCCGTGGCTCATCAGCCACTCCCGCCGCACGCTCGGCGTGATCCGCCAAAACATCGTCTTCGCCCTGGCGGTGAAGGCCGTCTTCCTGCTCCTTACTGTCCTCGGTCACGCGTCTATGTGGGCGGCCATCGCCGCGGACACCGGGGCCTCACTGCTGGTCGTGGCCAACGGCCTGCGGCTCTTACGGTCCCGGAGAGATTGACTGAACGGCCTGTCCGCGGTCGGCTGCTACAAGCCGGCTGACACCCCGTCTTTCACAGAGAAATCAAGCGGGGCGAACACGGCCACGTGCGGCCCCGGTGACCTAAACTGTACGATGCGCCCCGTCAAGCCACGGCCACCACCATTAAGCGGGAGCCACGCGATGGGCGAAACCGAGACAACAAGCCGTCCGCGCATCAGCGGCGTCATGTACGCCCTCGCGGCCGCCGCGCTGTTCGGCGGCAGCACCCCGTTCGCCAAGCTGCTCGTCGGCCGCGTGGACCCGGTCCTCTTGGCCGGCCTGCTGTACCTCGGGTCGGGGGGCGGCCTCTTCGCGTGGCGGCAACTCGGGGCGGCGGGGAAGCGCAACGCCGCGCAGGAAGCCCCGTTGCGGCGGGCGGACGTGCCGTGGCTCGCCGGGGCCATTTTGTTCGGCGGCGTGATCGCCCCGGTCCTGCTCATGACCGGGCTGGCCGCCACGCCGGCCTCGTCCGCCTCACTGCTCTTGAACTTGGAAGGCGTGTTGACCGCCCTCCTCGCGTGGTTCGTGTTCCGGGAGAACTTCGACCGCCGCATCGCCCTCGGCATGGCGGCGATCACCGCGGGCGGCGTCCTGCTGTCGTGGGAGGGCCGGCCGGACGTCGGCTTGCCGTGGGGCGCGTTCGCCGTCGCCGGGGCCTGCCTGGCGTGGGGCGTCGATAACAACCTGACGCGCAAAGTGTCGGCGGGCGACCCCGTCCAGACCGCCGCGATCAAGGGGGTGGCGGCCGGCATTGTCAATGTGGGGATTGCCGTTGCCCGCGGGGCCGAGATGCCGGACGGCTTGACCGTGGCGGCGTGCGCCGTCGTCGGGCTGCTCGGCTACGGGGTGAGCCTGACGCTGTTCATCCTCGCCCTGCGCGGCCTCGGGACCGCGCGGACCGGGGCGTACTTCTCGCTAGCCCCGTTCGTCGGAGCGGCCGTCTCGATCCCGCTGTTGGGCGAGACGCCGACGGCCGGCTTCTTCGTCGCGGCCGCCCTCATGGGCCTCGGGGTATGGCTGCATTTGACAGAGCGGCACGAACATGAACACGACCACGAGGAAATGTCCCACGCCCACCGCCACGTCCACGACGACCACCATCAACACCAGCACGGCCCCGACGACCCGCCCGGCGAGCCCCACACCCACGCCCACCGCCACGCGCCGATGCGGCATTCGCACCCGCACTACCCGGACATCCACCATCGCCATAGTCACTGACCGCCCTCACTGTTTACGTTGGCAACGTCGCGAGCAGGCATGGCCACCAATTGTCCGCCGGGCGCTTGTGTGCGGGGCGATTCGCGACGTTATACCGACGGATTGTGCGTGGCACGGCAGTTGCTTTTGCGGGGAGCCGTCGTCTGCCGCATCGAGACGGCCGCCGCGATCACAAAGGAAACCACGCCGTGCCGGACCCGTCACCTGCCCGCCGCCCCGCTTTTACGCTGATCGAACTCCTCGTGGTGATCGCGATCATCGCCATCCTGATTGGCCTGCTCCTCCCCGCCGTCCAGAAGATCAGGGAAGCGGCCAACCGCATGAGCTGCACCAATAACCTCAAGCAGATCGGCCTCGGCCTCCACAATTACCACGACACCAACCAAGTCTTCCCGCCGGGGTTCACGGCCGTCGCCGGGCCGGGCGGCGATGTCAGCCCCGGGTGGGGGTGGTCCTTTTACATCCTGCCGTACGTCGAGCAGGACAACTTGTTCAAGTCGCAGACGAACCTCGGCCAACAAGTGACCGCGTCGGCCCTGCTGCGGCAGAAAGTGAAGATTTACTCCTGCCCGTCCGACGTCCAGACGGCGGTGTTTCAGGTCTACGGGCCGGGGGGCGCCCCCCTGTCCGGCGTGACGGCCGCGCCGTGCAGCTACGCCGCCTTCGTCGGCGGGGACGAAACGGAGGTCACGACCGGCGACGGCAACGGCCAATTCCACGGCTGCTTCTACCGCAACAGCATGACGAGGATCGCCGACATCACGGATGGAACCAGCCACACAGCCTTAGTTGCGGAACGGGCGTGTGGGATCACTCAAGGAACTTGGGCCGGGGCGTTGCCCGGCGCGCGGATGCGACTCGGGCAGAAGAACCCGGCGTACCCCTTGAACCCGAACATGGACTTCGACCCGGACCTCTTTGGCCTGCTGCACGCCAACGTCATCAACGCCACCAACAACCAGTCGAACGACGGCGGCACGGACGATCCGTCCAGCTTCCACACCGGGGGAGCGAACCACGTTTTCGGGGACGGCTCCGTGCGGTTCATCAGGAACCCCGGCGGCGTCAAGGGGTCGCCTCCGCCGGCGGATCGGCTGGCGTATTGGGCGGTCGGAACGAGGGCTGACGGCGATTTCACGGGGGATCAGTGACATGCGGCCGGCAGTCCTCTTGATGATGCTCTTCATGTGCCTGTTCGGTTTCGGTTGCAGCCGGTCTGCTGTTCCGACGAAAAAGTATTTCGGCGGCGAGCCGGTCGACCACTGGCTAGAGGCCGTCAAAAGCCCCGACCCGAAGACTCGCAAGAAAGCCGCTGATGTTCTTGGCAACGTCGGGCCGGTAGATCCCCGCGCGATCCCGGCCTTGATGAAGGCCGTGAAGGACCGGGACGCCAAGGTCCGGGACGCGGCGGTGCTGGGCCTTTCCAAGATTGGGGCGCCGGCGGCCGCGGCCGTAGCGGTGTTGGAGGAGGAGACGAAGGACAAAGACCCGGCCGTCCGCGCCCACGCGGCGGCGGCGCTGGAACGCATCCGCGCCGCCAAATAGTGTTCCGCCAGATTGTGCTTTGGCGGCTGTTCTTAGAGCAGAGTTCGGGACGCTGCAGCAGTTTTCGCGCGGGCGCCGGCCGTTTAC
>JAYUGD010001101.1:0-8536 GCA_043767785.1 Zavarzinella sp.
CGACGCTTCGGAGTGGAGCGCGATTCGGGTGCAAGGCCCGCGCTCCACTCCGAAGCGTCGCGTCGCGGCTAAACGGGGTTCTCCGAGGATTCTTTCCGTGCTCAAGCGGCTCGAACTCATCGGCTTCAAAAGCTTCGCCGACCGGACGTGGTTCGACTTCCCCAAGGGCATGTCGGCCATCGTCGGGCCGAACGGGTCGGGGAAGAGCAACGTCGTGGACGCCGTCCGGTGGATCCTCGGCGAGCAGAGCGCCAAGAACCTGCGCGGCGGCGAGATGGCCGACGTGATCTTCAACGGGGCCAGCGGCCGGCGGGGCCTGAACACGGCCGAAGTCACGCTCACCTTCGACAACACCAAGAAACTGCTGAACACCGACGCCGCCGAGGTGGCCGTCACGCGCCGCGTCTTCCGCGACGGCACCGGCGAGTACCTCGTCAACGGGCAACAGTCCCGCCTCAAGGACATCAAGGAACTGTTCCTCGGCAGCGGGGCCGGCTCAACCGCTTACTGCATCATCGAGCAGGGCCGCGTGGACGCGCTCTTGCAGGCCAGCACGAAGGACCGCCGGGCGATTCTCGAAGAAGCGGCCGGCATCAGCCGGTTCAAGGCGAAGAAGCTCGAAACGCTCCGCAAACTCGACGGCACCCAGGAAAACCTGACCCGCCTGCGCGACATCCTCGGCGAAGTCGAAACTCGCCTGCGCCGCGTGCGCCTGGACGCCGAGAAGGCGAAGCGGTTCCAAGAGTACCACACCCGGCTGCGGGACTTGCGCGTCGGCCTCTCGCTGCGGGAGTACCACACCCTTTCGCGAACGCTGTCCGCGGAGACGGCCCGGCTGGAGGCCATGCGGGCCGCCATGTCCGGGTCGCAATTACGGCTGACCGGCTGGGAGACGGAACTCGCCGCCCTCGGCGCCGCCGTGGCCGCCGCGGAGAAGACGACGCGCGCCGCCGGCGACGCGCGAGGGGAAGCGCAGCGCCGCATCGCCGGCCTGCGCGAGCGCCAGGACAACGACCTCGCCAAGGCGGGGGAACTCTCCGCGGAACTGTTGGCCCACCACCGCAAGGCCGCCGACTTGGCCGGCCTGTTGAGAACGCTGGCCGCCGACGCCGACGGGGCGACGCGCGGCGTGGCCGAGGCCGAGGGCGAGGCCGAGACGTGCCAAGCTCGCGCCGCCGCCGTCGCCGCGGCCGCCGCCGAGACGGACAGCCAACTCGCGCGCCTGCGCCGGCAAGTGTCGGACGGCCGGGACAAGCAATACCACTTGGTGGGGAAAGCCGCCGCCCTCGCCAACGACGTGACCAAGACGCGCGAGCAACTCGACCGCTTCCAGCGTGACCGCGACCGCAAGCGGCGCGAGCACGATTCCAAGAGCGGCGAACTCGCCTCCGTGCGCCGGATGTTAGAGTCGCTCGGCCTGCGCGACACCGAACTGCAATCCCGCATCGGGCTGGCGCATCAGGCGCTGCAAGACCGCCGCCGCGAGCGCGACGACCTGACCGCGGCGGCCGAGCGCCTCGGCGGGGAACTCGAAGACCTGCGCGTGCGCCGCAGCGACTTGCGGGCGCGCATCGACATCCTCGACCAGTGGGACCGCAACCAAGAAGGCCTCGGCGCCGGCGTCCGCGACGTGTTGGCCGAACTCGCCAAGCCCGCGTCGCCGTTCGGGTCCGCCGTCCTCGGCCTCGTCGCCGACGCCCTGCGCGTGCCGCGCGACTTGGCCCCGCTGATCGACGTGGCCCTCGGGGATGTCGCCGCGCACTTCGTCGTGCGCGAAGCGGTTGACTCGTTGTTGGCCGAGCGGGCGTTCAGCGGCCGGGTGAGTTTTCTGCCTTTAGAAACAACCGCCCCCGCAAGCCCAGGGACGGCCGTCCCTGGGCTTCCCACCGCCGACCGCCATGTGACCTGCGACCGCCCCGCCCTCGCCGGCCTTCCGCGGCAATTGCTCGGCAAGACGCTGATCGTCGATTCGCTGGGCCACGCCCGCGCCTTCGCCGCCGACCCGGCGTTGGCGGGCTTCCAATTCGTCACGCGCGGCGGGGACGTGTTGCGGGCCGACGGCACCCTGAGCGTCGGCCCGGCGGCCCAGGAAATGGGCATCCTCTCGCGCAAGAGTGAACTGCGCGAACTCCGTGAGCAGGCCGCCGCCTTGGATGCGGAGTTGTCCGCCGCCGAACGCCGGCTGCAAACCGTGCGCGACCAGATGGACGGCCTCGCCGGCCCGATCCACGGGTTGGAGGAGGAGATTCGCGTCCTGTCGTCCAACGCGGCCAACCTGCAAACGGAGATGACGAAGCAGACGCAGCAGCAGACCCGGCTGACGGAGGACATCCAACTCGTGCGCCAAGAGTGGGAGATGCTGGAGGAAGAAATCCGCCGCATGGAAGACCACTGGCGCGAGTCCCATGCCGCCGCCGTCGAGACGGACCGCCACCTGGAAGACTTGAAGACCCAATTGGAGACGGCCGACCACGCCATCCGGGCATACGAACAAGACCGCCAGATACGCCAACACGAACTGACCGCCGCCCGCGTGGCGCTGGCCGAGACCGCCCAACGCCTCGAAGCCCGCCGGGCCGCCCACCGCAAGCTGATGGATGAACAGGCGCGCGGGGCCGTCGAGGCCGAGCGCATGACTCGGCACGGCGCCGCCCTCGCCGGCCGCGTCACCGAGCGGGAACTGGCTGCGTTGAAAGGGTCCGACACGTTGGCGACGATGTTCGCGGCCAAGGAAGCGAGCGAAGCGACGTTGCGGGAAGCCGAATCATCGCGCGCCATGCAACGGGACCGGCAACGGGAATTGGAAGACTTGCTGCGGGCCGACCGCACCGAGAGCGAGCAGGCGCGGGACGACTTCCACCGCGTCGAACTCGCCGTGCGCGACGCCGTCAACGCCCGCGACGGCCTCGCCGCCCGCCTGCACGAAGAGTATCAACTGACACTCGCCGACGAGTACGCCGCCAGCCCCCTGAGCCGCGGCGAAGACTTGCCCGGCCCGTGGGACGCGGCCGCCGCCACGAAAGAGGCCGACGACCTGCGCAAGAAGATTCGCCACCTCGGCAACGTCAGCCTCGAATCGCTGGACGAGCTGGCCGAAGTGGAGACGCGGGCCACGACGCTGCACGGCCAACTGACCGACCTCACCGACGCCGAGGCGTCCTTGCGGGCGATCATCCTCAAGATCAACGAGGACAGCAAGCGCCTCTTCGCCGAGACCTACGCCACTGTGCGCGGGCACTTCCAGGAACTGTTCCGCAAGCTCTTCGGCGGCGGCTTGGCCGACATCGTCCTGGAGAATCCCGAAGACGTGCTGGAGACCGGCATCGACATCGTCGCCCGCCCGCCGGGCAAGGAACTCCGCAGCATCTCTCTCATGAGCGGCGGCGAAAAAACCCTGACGGCCGTGGCCCTTCTGCTGGCCATCTTCCAGAGCAAGCCCAGCCCGTTCTGCCTGCTGGACGAAGTGGACGCCGCCCTCGACGAAGCCAACACCGAGCGCCTCGCCCGCACCCTGCGCGAGTTCACGGACCGCTCCCAGTTCATCGTCATCACCCACAAGAAGCGCACGATGGCCTACGCCGACGTCCTCTACGGCGTGACCATGCAAGAGAGCGGCGTCTCCAAGCAAGTGTCCGTGCGCTTCGAAGACTGGCCGGAAGAAGTGCCGGTGGCGCACGCGGCGTGACCGCCGCCACGCACCGGATGCAAAGATGCGGAAAATGACGGCAACGGCTATCATGAACACACGCCCCGGAGGCTTGACCATGACCGAACTCACCCCCAAATTACTGCCGCCCCCCGACTTGGCCCCCGACTTGGCCCCCGAAGACCGCTGCCCGGGCTTGTCCTACGGCACGCGCCGTGCGCTGGCCGCCTTGCGCCGCGACTTGCCGGGACTGCTCGCCGACCGCCGGGCGCGGGGCAAAAACGTCTGTTACCACTTGGAAGAACGCCTCGGCATCAGTTCGGATTACTTGTCGTTGGTCCGCGAATGCGTCCGGCGCGGCCTGCCGGAGGACGAATGGATCGTGATGACGATTCAGCCGGGCGCGGGCCAAGAAGTGTACGACCTCTGACGCATGCCCATTTATTTCACCCGCACGCCGTTCTTCGAACGCGCCGACGAAATTGTCGTCCGGGGCGAACGTGTCCGCGTCGGGCCACATCAGATCATTGTCTGGGTCAGCCTCACGCCGCCAACACGGATGACGGAGCCGAACCCGGCGGCGGTCCCCTTTCCCGCGATTCTCGACACCGGCCACACGCACAGTCTCGCCATCAGCGAGCGGCACTTGGCCGAGTGGGCGGGACTGCGCCCGGGATCCCTGCGGCATTTGGGCGAATTGCGCGACCGGGCGCGGGACTCCCGTATTCCCCGCCGGGCGGCGAACCTGTGGCTGCACGGCAACAATCCGGGTGAACGGGACCGACTGTCCCCGCGGCCGGCCCGCTTTTTGAAGATGGACGAGGGCATCGCCGTCTACCCCGGCGCCGACTTCCCGCGCCTGCCGCTCGTGGGCCTGCGGGCCATCGCCGAGAACAACCTCGTCCTGACGGTCAATGGCCCGAAGCGGGCGGCGACTCTGCGGACGCCGCTCCGGTGGTGGCCGTTCGGGTGACAAGCCGCGGAGACTGAGGGAGGCGGTAAGGCCACATTCAAAAGCCCGTGAAGCCGCGACACGGAGGCTTTGCGCAGCGGAGCGCGGGCTTGCCCACTTCAATCGCTCGCCCTACGTCAGCAAGCGAAATCCTTACCGGGGAGTGGTCGGGTCAATGTTGAGCGACGCAAGCAATTGGGACAGTTGCCAACCGTTGACCAACGTGATGGGATTTTTTCCCGCTTCCGTCGCTTCGGTGACGGCCGCTTTGGAAAAATGGCTCGTCGTCACCAAGCACCCAATGCCGTCCGGCCCCAAACTGCCCCGCAATTCGGCCACTTCTTTTCGTCCGACCGTGTGAAGCCACCGCTTGGCTTGGACTTGGACACGGCAACTTCGCACAGGCCAGCCTGACGGGCCGAACGCGGCATTCACGTCGATACCGCCGTCCTGAGAGTATCTCGTGACGGTGACGCCCTCGTACCCGGTGGCGATGAGGACAGACCGGATGAGGAACTCGAACCCTCTCGGGTCGAGGGCCAACATGCGGCTTCTCAATTGCGCCAACACCTTTTCATCTACGTCACCTGATGGGGATTCGGGGGCAACCGGCGTTCGATCCAAAACGGTGCCGCGGGCCGGCATGGCGAATGCCGTCGTGGTAATAGCCGAGTCGTCATCGATGGCCACACTGGCCAACTCGGGTACGATGCCAAACTCGAAGATCCAAACAGACCGCGACAAGCCGGCGGCATCAACTTGAAGCTCTTGGTAGTACCGCAGCAGCATGAGTAGGCCGAGAAATCGCCAGCGGTTCTTCCCGGCTGCTTTGTCACGCCGGCTGAACTCTTGGCGAAAACACCAAACTGGAAATCGGGCCGTCGCTTGTTCGGTCAGCCGGCGGTTCAGGCCCGCCGGCTCTTGGTCTCCTTGGAGTCCGGCCCCGGTGTAAATGAGCACATCGTCTTCGACACGGTCGTGGTAGGGATTTTCGGCGGCGACCCGCGCCTCGGGAATCGCCGTCATCAGAACGAGTCGGCGGACGGAGCCGTCGGGATTCAGGTTGGGCCGAACACCGCCGGCGTTTCCGACGCCGAGAAGGAAACTGATCGATTCGTTCGAGTAAAGCTGTCCGACTTCAAACGATGACACGTGGGCGGCCTCAATGACTCGGTGGCGTGTTCCGTCACAGCATGGTTGGCAATCATAGACAATTTGGGAAGTGGTTTCGCCGGGTTCAGGTCCGCGCTCCGCTGCGAAGACTCCGCGTCGCGGCTAAACGGGGTTCTGAATTTTGGCGCCGGCCCGCGCCGGAAAACGACGAAGGCCGCCCCTCACGGGGCGGCCTTCGCGGTTCATTTCCAATCACCCGCGGCTCAGTGGTTCAGCATGAACTCGCTGGTGTTGAGCAGGGACCAGAACACGTCTTCGTAGAAGGCCTTGGGCGGGATGCCGAGCTTCTTCATCTCGGCGACCTTGGCCTGCAGGAAGGCCGTCTCGCTCAGGCGGGACGCCACCACCGGCTTGCCCTTGGTGTCCACGATGTCCTTGCCGGTCTTCGGGTTCTTGGCGTACACCTCGATGGTCGGGGCGGTGCCGGGCTTGCGGGACAGCGTCATCAGGTACAGGTCGGTGATGATCGCCATGTCGTTGCCCTTGTGCTTGGCCATCGCCTTGTCCACGGCCCCGGTGCCGTCTTTGCGGCTCACCTCGAAGTTCAGCTCCGGCCCGTTCATCATCAGGAGGGCTTGGATGATCGTGCCGTTGAAGGTCACTTCGTTCCCCTCGTCGTCCCCGAAGCTGGTGACGAGCCGGTTGATCCACGCCTCTTTCTTGGTCTTCTTCTCCGTCTCGTTCGGGATGGAGTCGATGCGGGTGGCGACTTCCAGCGACTCGAACAGCACTTCCGGGGACATCGACTTCAGGGCCATGCGCGTGAAGTACGGGGCGGCCTCGTCCTTCGCGTTGCCCCCCTTGCCGTCGGCCAGGCCGTTGGTCTGGTAGCTGAGGGCGTAGGCGTCCGAGTTGCAGATCCACTCGATCAGCTTCTTCGAGTCGTACTCGTACTTCTTGAACTCCTCGCCGAGCTTGTTCAGCAGGTCGATGTGGACGACCTTGTTGTGCCCGCCGAAGTCGTCGGCGGCCGGCAGTTCGTTCATGCCGCGGCCGAAGAAGTGGGCCCACATGCGGTTGACGTAGGCCTTGGCGAAGTTATCGTGGGCCAACACGTAGTCCGCGAGTTGCTCCCGGCGCGTCTTGGTGCCGTTGGACGGCATGCCCTTGCGCGGGGCCGTGCCTTCCTTCTCCAGGTCGGCCAAGTTCGGCAGGAAGTTCGGCTTGGTGGCGAACATGATGCCGGTGCGGCGCTCGAAGAAAATGCGGCCGGAGACGTTCAGGTTCGGGTCGTCCGTCAGGACGACCGGCAGGGCGTCCCGCTTCTTCTTGCCCGTGTTCTGCTCCCGCGTGACCGGCGTGCCTTCGCGGACGGTCTGCCGCAGGAAGGCGTTCACGCCCCAGAAGTTGTCCTGCTTCCACTCCGGGTTGAACGGGTGGTCGTGGCACTGCAGGCAGTTGGTCTGCACGCCGAGGAACATCTTCGTGATCCGCGACGTGAGCGGGATCATGTCGAAGTTGCCGTCTTCCTTGCGCTTCTCCGGCGGGTTGACGGCCTCGCCGAAGTGGGAGACCATGAACGCGGCGGCGCCGTTCTCGTTGGTCTTGCCCTTGGCGGTCAGCAGCTCGCGGACGACCTCGTCCCACCGGCGGTTCTTGGTGAACTGCTCTTCCAGCCACACTTCGAGGCTCTCGTGGTACGCCTCGGCGACGCCGCCGCGGGTCATGAGCCACACGCCCCAAATGTTCTTGAAGTTCTGGGCGTACTCCAAGGCGTAGTCGGCGGACTTCACGTCCTTGGTGGCGCCCTTCGGCTTAAAGTCCTTGGTGTACAGCAGCCGGCGGACCAGCTCGGCCTTCTTGTTCGGCCGGGCGTCGAGTTCGGCGTAGTCCCGGGCCTCCTCGGCGCTCGGGATGCGGCCGACGATGTCGATGAACACGCGGCGGACGAACTCGTAGTCGCTCGCCTTCTTGGACGGCTTCAACTCGGCGGCGGCCCACGCCTTGCCGAGTTCGTCGTTGATTAAGGTGGTCGCCGGCTGGACGGCGGCCGGGCCGGCGGGCAAGTCGGCGGCCGTGGCCGCCCCGCCGCCCGTGAGGCCGGCGGCGAAGGCGGCCGCGGCGCACAGGGACCGCCAAGTCCCCCGGATTCGGAAAGTCATCATTCGGTTCTCCCGAGCAACATGAAAATCGTCTTATCGTTGTATGGAACAGACCGGACGGCGAGAGCGCGAGTCGCCGGGACGGCGAGCGGGGCTGGTCACTCTGTCATCTTAGAGCATCATCAATCCGACGGGCCGGGCGCGGGCGGGGATTCCATTGGGACGATTTTTCGGCCCCCAGAGTTCCCGACGGCCCCCAAACCGCGAAAATGGCAGGAGCGCACCACTTGGGACACCCCATGGAACTTCACCCCGACCGCGTGCGGGCCAACGCCCGCCGGGCCGATACGGCCGACCTGATTGACCGCATCACCGTCTACCGGGCCGACCTCGACCCCGAGGCGTTACCGCTGCTGATGCAAGAGCTTAAAGCCCGCGGCGTCACCCCGGAACAGATCATCGAACACGAGCAAGCGCGTGGCGAAGTGCTGACCACCCCGGCCGGCTCCGCCCGCCGCTGCTCCTTTTGTAACAGCCCCGCCCTCGCCCACGGCAAAGGCTGGTTCCGCGTCTTCGGGCTGGTCCCGTTTTTGCCACGGACGCTGTATTATTGCGGGGCGCATCAACCGGCGACGGAGAGCTTGTGCAAAAATCGGCCGGCGGGGGCGACAGGATTCGCGGGCCGCGCTATGGTGGAGACACCGCCATTGTACGTCACGAGTG
>JAYUGD010001102.1:0-8536 GCA_043767785.1 Zavarzinella sp.
CCGGGGCCTGACGGCCCTCGGCTCACTCAGAAGCGGCTCACTCCGCCGGCCGGCCGGCGGCGAAGCGCGCTTGCCGCGCGTCGTACTCGGTCAAGACCCATTGCCACGCGGGCGAACACCACACCGCCAGCGGACGCGGCTGTTTCCGCACCGTGTACACGATCCCGGCCCGGACGGCTTTCTCGTCTTTCCGCGTCCGGGCCGACCCGTTGACCGTCCAGAACGTCCCGTTCGGCGGGAGGGGGCGGCGCTTCATCACGGCCCGCGTGGCCCAGCTCTTCAATGTTTCCCGCGTCTTGTCTGGGTCCGCGGCGGCCGGCGTGCCGACGAGAATGTGGGTATGGTTGAACATCACGCTGGCCGCGACGAGTTCCCATTCGCGGATGCGGGCCGTCTCCATGAATTGAGCAGTCATGGCCGCCGTGTCGGCCGGCGTCAGGGCCACGGGCGGCCCCGTCATGCGGCCCCGCACCCACTCCTCCAACCGGGGCAGATTGGCGTCGTAGGGCGTCGCGTAAGCGTTGTGTGTTTCTTGTCGCCCGCCCGCCACGCGGACATTGCCGACGAAACCGCGCTTGCTGCCCGGCAGCCACGTCCCGTACGTGGTCCAGGTGATCAGCCAGTACGTGACCATGTGGGGTGTCTCCCGTGGGTCGGCGCCACCCGGCGCCTGACGGCGCTCGGCTCCCTTTTTGTCGTTGTATGCGTGCCTGTCAGCGAGAGTACCACACGTCAAATTTCCGAGTGAGCCGACCGCCGTGAGGCGGCGGGTGGCCGAGTGAGCCGACCGCCGTCAGGCGGCGGGTGGCGCTGACGCGGGGAGGTTCACCCGGCGCCTGACGGCGCTCGGCTCCCTTTTTGTCGCTGGATGCGTGCCTGTCGGGGAAAGCCCAAAAACCGCTCCCGCTGGTTTCACCCTTGCCGTCGGGGTATATTGATGATTCCCCCTCTCCCTGACGACTCGATGCGAATGGCCGACCCTGCCGGCCGTGGGACAGGAATCATGAGCGCTGACGCCCCGAAGCCGGGCTTGGCCTTGCCGTCCGTGTGGGTGATCGACGACTACGCCGACGCGGCCGAGTCGCTGGCCATGGTGCTGCGCGCGTGCGGGTATGTCGTGTCGGTGGCGCGGTCGGGCCGAGAGGCCCTTGTTCTGACCCCGCTGCCGGACGCCGTGATCCTGGAACTGCGGTTGCGGGACGCGGACGGCTGCGACCTTGTGAAATCGTTGCGGGCGCGGGCCGGCGGCGGCCATGCGTCATTCATTGCCGTCACGACGTGCGGCCGGCCCGAAGACATCGCCCGGTCGAAGGCGGCCGGCATCACCGCCCACTTGGTCAAGCCCGCGGAGGTCCGGGACGTGTTGTCGGCCTTGGGCGGCGTCAGGCGGGAAATGTCTGCGCGAACTTGATTATGGCTTCCGGGTCGGCCGGCTTGACCAAGTGGGCCGTGAACCCGGCGGCGGCCGTCCGCCGGAAATCCTCCTCGCCGCTCATGGCCGTCAGGGCGACGAGCGTCATCGGGCGCTCGGGCGCCAACGCGCGGAGCCGGACCGCCAATTCGTCCCCCTCCATCCCCGGCATGTTCAAGTCGATGAAGCACAAGTCCGGCGGCGTCTCCCGGGCGGCTTGGAGCGCTTCGTGCCCGCCGTAACAGGCGTGGGCGTCGAAGCCGCAGACACGCAGGAGCAAGGCGCACGTATCGGACACGTCGTGGTTGTCGTCCACGCACAAGATGTGGGGGCACGCGGGCGGCGTGTCGGCGGGCGGGAAACTAAGCACGAATCTGCTCCCGCGGAGTGGATACGCGGTATGCGGTGAGGAAAAGCCGAAGTAGGCCAACACCTGTTTGCCGCACATTTCATACCGACAGCTGGAAATCCTGAGATGGACTGTCAGCAAATTCCCGGACAAGCGGCGTTTCATGGGTGTCGGCTGCAAACCGCCTTCTTGTGTCAATCACTTTCCCCAAGGCAAGGCGAACTGATGGCCCGAGAACAGTGCTTCTCGTGGGAAGCAAGCCGCGCAGGTTGGGAGCCATCCGACACCTTGACGCCAATCTTGCCGCCCTTGCCTAGTCCACTTGGGCTTGGCGGGGATTCGGGGAAATGGTATAGGCGGGGGTAGTGTGCGGAAGTCGGGCCACGGATGGCGGGGTGAACCATGACCGATTCTTTGCGGCTGACGCTCGTTGTCAGCCTGCTCGCGTATGGCGTGACCGTCGCCCAACGGCCGTTCCAGACGGCGGAGCCGCCGTTCGCCGGGAAGGACACCACGCCGGACGTGCTGCCGGCCGCCGTGCGCGGCGGGTACGACCCGGACGAGCCGGAGCGCGTCAAGTCGGCCCAGTTCACCACGCCCGGCCTGGCCACCAGTCCGGCCCCGTTGCCGGGCACGGTGAACGTGATGCCGGCCGCCGGCGCCGTGGAAATCTTGGCCCCGGCCGGGGACTTGCCGACGCCCTTGGTGACGCTCAACATCGAGGGGGCCGACGTGTCCCCGAGTGGGCAGGCCGTCGTCTACAAGCTGGTGGTGCGCAACAATTCGCGGGCCAAGGCCCATCATGTCGTCGTGAAGGTCACGCCGCCGAAAGACGCGGAGAAGGTGAAGGCCGACCCGCCCGCCACCGCCGACGAGGCCGAGACGCGCTGGGAGCTGAAGACCCTGGAGCCGGGCGCGTCCCGCACCATCGAGGTCGTGTACAAGCCGAAGGCCAACGCGGACGAAGTCCGCATCCAAGCCCGCGTGCAGTACGACTTCGGCCGCGGCATGGTGACGCGCGTGTCGGCCCCGGCCGTCAGCGTCAAGATGGAGGGGCCGGAGCGCGTCGTCGTCGGGGACGTGTCCACGTACAAGATCGTCGTGACCAACACCGGCAAAGTGACGGTCCGCGACTTGGAAGTGAAGGAACTGCTGGCCAAGGGCCTGGTGTACGAGGATCGCGAAATGAGCCGCGGCACGGCGGACGGCAAGCTGATGTCCGCCATCGACCCCAAGAGCGGCGAGCGCACATGGGCCATTCCCGCGCTCGCCCCCGGCCAGACGCGGACATTGGAGTACCGCGTGAAGGCCAAGGAGGCCGGCAAGCTGACCAGTGTGGTCAAGGTGACGGGCGCGGACATCCTGAAGCAGGCCACCATTGAAACCGACGTGCTGACGGCCAACCTGCAACTGGAAGCCGTCGGCCCGGCGGCCGAGAAGGGGATGGTCGGCCAGGCGGCCGGCTACCGCATCACGATCGCCAACCGCGGGACGGCCGAGTTGAAGAACGTGTGCATTCGCTGCCAGTTCCCCCCGGACATGAAGCCGACGCGGGCGACGAACAGTGGCCAGTCGTTCCGGGACAGCGTGCAGTGGATCTTCGAGAAGCTCGGGCCGGGGGACGTGAAGGAAGTGAACGTCTCCCTCAGCACCGGCACGCCGGGCGCCCGCACCGTGCAGTTCGCCGCCAAGGCCGACAAGGGGCCGGAGCAGAAGGCCGTCGTGAAGACGGAGTTCGCCGGCGTCCCCGCCCTCGGGTGGGACACGGACGTGCCCGGCACCGCCAGCGTCGGCAAGTCGATCACTTATAAGGTGACGGTCTCCAACACCGGCAGCGCCGTCGCCAAGAAGGTGCAGTTGAAGTTGGACCTGCCTGCCAACGTGGACTTCGTGACCAGTTCCCCGGACTCCTCCAAGGGCGTGGGCGCCAACTCCAAGCAGATCATCTTCCAACCCTACGACATCCTGGCCGGCAAAAAGACGACGTTCACCGTCGAAGTGAAGGCCCGCAGCGCCGGCGAGGCGCGCGTGATCTTCCAACTGACCGGCGACGGCGTCGGCCCCGACGGCGCCGAGCACCGCAACTCGACGACGATCACCGGCTTCGATACCCGCGGCCCGAACGGCCCGCCGCCGAAGATCGACCCGACGACGATTGGGATGGCGCCGATCCGGTGAGCCGCTCTCCGCGACCAGTTATCGCCCGCCCCAGTCAGTCATAGCCCGCGGCGCAAGCAAGGGACAGCGACTTCCAGAACCAAACGGCTTCCCGAACCGGCGGCGATCACTTGTTTGGGAAGTTGAGGTTGGTCGAGAAGTCACCAACCCTTGCTTGCGCCGCGGGCTATGACTGACACAACGGGCGATAACTGGGCGCGGCGGGCGACACAACGCGCGCCAGACTCCAATCGCTGACGCTCATGGCTCGCCCAAACCAGTCACTTCCCCACGCACGCCACCCGAAACCCAATGTTATCCGCCTTCGCGTTCGCGTCCCCCGGGTCGTGCGCCACGGATGTACAGTGAAACGCCCCCGAGCGCCACGACCCGCCGCGCATCACCGGCTGGCGCGTCTCGCCGGTGGCCGCGTCCTCGCGCCGGTCCGCGCACCACTCCCAGACGTTGCCGAGCGTGTCGTACAGGCCCCACGCATTCGGCGTCAACTTGGCGACCGCTTGACGACCACGCCCATCGACCTCGTTCTTCGGGTTCGGCGTGTAGGTGACGTTGAACCACGAATACTTGGCCTGGCCCTTGTCCGTCTCGCCGAAGTGCCGACTCGTCGAAGTCCCGGCGCGGGCCGCCCATTCCCACTGAGCCGCGGTCGGCAACGCATACACGCAGCCGGCCTTCTTCTCTTCGGGCTGGGCCGACAGCCATTCGCAAAACGCGGTCGCGTCCTTCCAACTCACGGTCGCCGCCGGCCGGTCGTCGGCGTTGAACTCGTCGGCCGCTCCATCAATGCGGTGCCCCGCCTTGAAGTGGCGGTACTGCCCGAGCGTCACCTCCGTCTCGGCCATGTAGAAGGCTTTGCTCAAGGTCACGCCGTAGGTACTCCCGTTCGGCCCCATCGTGAACCGCCCGCCGGGGATGAGCAGTAGTTTCATCCCGACGCCATTGGTGAACGACGGCTCCTGCTGGAGCGCCTTGGCCCACTCCTCGCGCAGAGACTTGGCGCGCTCCTCGGAGAAGGGGACGTTGACCATCGGCGGCTCGGCGGCGAGGGACGGGAAACCGGCCAACGCCAACAACAGACACGCGATCCGCATGGGAAGCCGCCGTGGGTCGGGAAACAGTTCGTCCCTGATGGTTGTACGCAACCGCCTGCCGCATCTGGCAGAATCAACATCGACGAAGACTCGGTTCGCCGGTCTTCCCTGGAGTTTTGGCCCCGCGCCGGCTGAAGCCGGCGGCTACAAATTCATCTCCCATCGCACCGCCGACTTAGTCTCGACTAAACCCGGACTGCCCCAACGGCCGATAACGATTGCAACGAAGGAATGGCCGGGGGAGGTCGCCGTGCAGACACGTTATTGGGCGGTGGGATTGGCCGTCGCGGTCGCCGCCGGGTGCGCCCAAACGGGGAACGTCCCCGCCGATGCCCCCGGCTCGGCCAAGACACTGATGCAGTGGCGAACGGCCGACAAAGACAAAGACGACGAGAAGCCGGACGAGAAAAAGGGCGAAGCAGAGGACGGCGAGAAGAAGGACAAGAAAGACGACGCGGGCAAGGCGGGCAAGCCTGACAAGGAACCCGAGAAGGACGAGTTGAAGACGGACCGGCCCGACTTCACGGAGTCCAGCAGCACCGTCGGCTTGGGCCGCGTGCAACTCGAAGCCGGGTACACCTACAGCCGGGACCACGCGACCGGCGTCTCGGCCCACTCGTACCCGGAGGCCCTGCTGCGCATCGGCCTGTTCGCGGACTGGTTCGAACTCCGGCTCGGCCAGAACGTCGCCGCCTCCCGCATCCGGACGGCCGCCGTCACCGACCGCACGGCCGGCCCCGAGGATTTTTACGCCGGGGTCAAGCTCGGCCTCACCGAACAGAAGGCGTGGGGGCCGGAGTTGGCGCTGATCCTCTTCGCCACTGTGCCGACGGGCGACCGGGCGTATACGGCGAACCGGACCCTCCCCGGCGCCAGCTTCCAGTACGGGTGGGAAGTGTCGGACTTCCTGTCCGTCGGCGGCAGTTCCATCGCCACCGCGGCCGTGGAAGAGGATCGCCACGGCTACGTGGAGCTGGCCCAATCGGTGACGGTCGGGTACGCGCTGACGGACAAGTTGGGGGCGTACACGGAAGTCTTCGGGTTCGCCCCGCACGGGGCCAATTCGGCGGCGACGGCCCCCATGTACTACGCCAACGGCGGGTTCACGTACAAGGTCACGCCCAACCTGCAATATGACATCCGCGTCGGCGCCGGCCTCAACGCCGCCGCGGACGACTTCTTCGCCGGCGTCGGCTTCGCCTACCGGCGCTGATTCGGCCCGCCGCCGCGGGCGCGGTCCGCGCTTGCGCGATTCGCCTTCCCTTCAACACGTTGATCTTGACAAAATCGCGTCGGTGTGGCATGGCCGCCGGTCTTCAATCCGGGGGCGGAAGACGCGCATGATGTACGCTGTGTGCCGAAGCGGGCGAGGCCCGTTCCTGGCGGCGATGTTGGGCCTCGCCGCGGTCGCGCTGCCCGCCCACGCCCAACAGAACCTGTTCAACGTGCCGTCCGCGGAGATCACGCCCAAGAACGCGATCTTCTTCCAACAGCAGTTCAACGCCAACCGATCGTCGGCCCAATCGAACACGACGATTTCCTACGGGCTTGGGGGCGATGCCGAGGTCGGCCTGAACGTGTTCAGTTTGGGCCTCTTCCCGGAGCGCGCCGCCATGTCGGACCCGGCCCCGCCCATGTTCCTGTTCAACGCGCAAAAGGGGTTCGATCTCGGCGAGACCTTCAAACTCGGCCTCGGCACCCAGGTCGGCGTGACGACCCCCGACCAGCGGAACGATGAGCGGCTGTCGAACTTCTCGTACCTCACCGGGGTGGCCGAACTGCCCGACGATCGCGGGAAACTGTACGCCGGGGCGTACTTCGCCTCCCCGGCCTACCGCGGGAGGAAGGGGGACCCAGTCGGGTTCATGCTGGGCTACGACATCCCCGTCATCAAAGACCGGTTCAACTTAATGGGGGACTACATCTCGGGGACGAGCGGCATCAGCGTCGCCGTCTTCGGCGGCGTGCTGCAAATGACGGAGAACTGGCAACTCTCCCTCGGGGTGCAGGTGCCCAGCCCCGGCAGCCACAACTCCTACGGCGGCGTCCTCGAGTTGACCTTCGTCCCCGGCAACAAGTCGGAGGGGAAAGGCGCCGGCCAAGAGCGCGACCCCGCGCCCTGAGTCACCGGGTCTACTTCTTAAACGCCTTTCCGTCCGCGGCCGTCATCGCCCCGTAGCCCTCTTTCCAGTCGGCCGTGATCTGGGCCTGGCCGACGTAGTCGTCGTCCCCCAACGGGGACTTCCAATCCTTCTTCAGCCGGTTGTCGGCGTCCGAGTACGCTTTGAGCAGGTACGTCCCCTTGGGCAGCGTCGGCTTGCCGGCGGCCCACGCCTTCGCCTTGGCCGACCCCGGCTCGGCGTACAGCGTCAGCGTGTGTTGCCACAGCGCGCCTTTGCCGAAGACGACGCGGTCCGTGGACGCGATGGGCGTCTTCTCCCACCCGCCGGCGGCGGCCTTGGCGTACACGTCCACGCGCAACAACTTGTCGGCCCACGCGGGGGGCGTGTTGCTGATCTTTAGCCACAACTCGGTGCCGAACGCCTTCGGGGTCTTGTCGGCCGGGGGCAGGTCGGCCGCCGTCTTGTACGTCCCGGCTTTGATGGCCGCCACGTCGTCGATCCACGCCCGAAAGGCCTTGTGCCCCAAGTCGCCGGGGGCGAACTTCGTCCCGCCCTCGTGCTTCACCGCGCCCAGCGGCTTTTGCAGCAGGAGACTCTTCTCCGGGTCGGCCGTGTCGATTAGCTTGCTCGCCAACATGTAGCGCATCGTGTCCGCGGCCCCGCCCTTGCGGACCCACGCGACGCGGTCGCCGTGTTCCTTGCGATACTTGTCGTTCTGCGGCGTCCCCTCGGTGTGGCAGTTCATGCACCGGAAGCGCATGGCCCAGACGTTCTTCTCGAACGAGTCCAGCAACCGATCCGTGCGGGCGTGCCGGATGACGGCGTCCGGCACGGGGGGCTTGGCTTGGTCCGCCACGTCCAGTTTCGGCGAGTCGCGCAGCGCCTTGTCCGCGGCGCAAGCGGTAATCCACGCGGTGAAGGCGTCCAACTCCGTCTTGCGGTTGGCCGCGTGGACGGCCGGGGCCTTCGCGTCCTTGTTGCCCATCGCGATGAGCTTGAGGATCTTCGACTCGGCCGGCTTTTGCAGGTCCACCAACCCTTGGTCTCGCAGGGAGCGAAAGGTCTTCTCGGCCGAGGGGAGGATGTAGTTCTTGAGATCGACCCCCGCGAGGTGGCACTGCACGCAACTCGACGGGTTCGGCGACTTGAAGATCGGCAGGATGCGTGACTCGAAAACGGCGTCCGGCGTCGCGTCGGCGGCGAACGCGGGGGCGGCGATGAGAAGGGCGATTAGCCAAAGAGGACGGTGCATATGTTCGGTTCCCCAGGTGCGGTCCGCGAGTCGGGCGACCCGATGATGGGCCGCGCGGCGTCGCACCCAATTATTGAATGGTTTTCGCCCCAACGGGGCGCGGGAAAATAGCCCGGGGCGGCACGCCCCGGG
>JAYUGD010001103.1:0-3052 GCA_043767785.1 Zavarzinella sp.
GCTCGATGTCGCGCGCCTCCGTCCAGATTTGCGCCGTGACCAGCTTCTCGTCGAAGTCGGCCAAGTTCATGAAGGCGGCGAAGTTTTCGCCGAGGCCGACGGGGTCGATGATGGTGAACCGCAGTTTGCCGGGCGGGATCGCCGTCAGCAGGCGAAGCATGATCGCCTGGATGGCCTGCACCCCGCGCGCCCGGCCTTGGTCCCGGGCCTTCAACAAGAGCGAACACCGATCTGGGAACGGCAAAAAGGCCGGCAGTTTCAAGCGGAGGGGCAGTGTCGGGCCGTCTTCTTCGTCTTCCGGCACGCCGCCGGGCAAGGTGGTGAGGTCGATGTTGAAGTCCCCGAACCGCACGCCGGTCGGGACTTTGATCGCGGCCGGCGGGCTGTACCAAAAGGGGCTGTTCCAGTCGGGGAAGTGTTCCAGCCCGTTGGCCCGCAGTTTGGTGATGGCCCGGCCGATGCGCTCTTGGCCGTCCCGCCACTCCATGGACGACTCGTGTTCGTGCTTGGCGAAGGCCGCGGTGGCGGCCTGCTTCTTCTCCCGCAGGGTCCGCTCGGCCTCCGCGGAGAGCTTGGCGAATTTTCCCTCGGCCTCGGCGCGATCCTTGCCAAAGTGGCCCTCGGCCTTTTCGAGCGAGTCGTCTCGCCACGTTTTGATCTTGTCCCGCGTCCGCGAGAACTTGTCCACCACCGTCCCGAGTTCTTCGCGGCGCCCCTCGTTGACGGCGGCGGTCGTCGTCTCGTACTCGGCCATCGCGTGGGAGCGGGCCGACTCGCGGGCGACGCGGGCGTTGCTCATGCGGTATTCGTGTTCCTGCTCGGCCCGCCGCAGGAGCGTCACCCGGGCTTGGCCGTTCTGGGCGAGCAAGGTGGCAAACGTGGCCACTTGTTGGCGGACGTGGCTGAGGGCCGCCTTCCGCAGCAGGGCGTGCGTGACGAACGCGAACCCCGCCGCGACGGCCGACCCGCCGAGGATGGCCAGCCACAGCCACTTCGGGTCGATGAACAGCGAGGGGACGGCCCCGACGAGGGCGAACGGGACGAGGAGAATAAAGAAGCCGAAGCCGCCGGAGTATTTGAGCGTTTTCGACGCTTCCAGACTTTTGAGGATCGTTTCCGCCTGCCGGAAGTTTTGCTCGATGAGCGGGTACGGATCGACAATCACTTCGCCGGTCGGCGGCGGCTGTTCCACGTCGCCGCGGTCTTGTTGCAGGCGGTCCAAGACCGGCTCGGCCTGCGCCCACAAGCGCTCGACGCTCTCCATCGTGTGGGCCGCCTTGCGCTTGTCGAGTTCGAGGTCGTCGCTCGTGTGCTTCTCGGCGGCCTCGAACATCGACTCCGCCGTCCACCGTGAATCCTGCAAGAGTACGCGTGCGTTCTGCTCGGCCTCGTCAAGTCGCTTCGTGATCTCCCGCTTCTTGTTGGCGAACTCGTGGTCGGCCTCGTCGAGTTCCTGCTTGCTCCGCTGGGTGATTTCCTCGGTGGCCTTGTGGAAGCCGGCCTCGATGTGGGCGCGTTCGCGGTCGTGTTGGGCCGTGTGGTTTTTGACGGCCCGCCCGTATTCCCGCTCGGCCGCCGCGAGGGCCTGTTCCTTTTCGGCCACGGTGGCGGTCTCGCGCTCGGCCCGCCCGGCCAGCAGCGTGAGCAACTCCCGCAGCGCGGCCCGCTCCAACTCGAACAGGTTTAATCGTTGGGGGTTGGCCAGGGGCGACGGCGCGGCGGTTGTCATCGGCGATTTTCCCGGTCAGTTGGCGTGTTGATTCGGCCTCACGGCGTCCCGTCACTCGTGCCAGATCGACCCCGAGCCGCCGCCCTCGCACTGGCGGCGGCACTCGTTCAGGATCGTCCGGAGGCGGTCGATGCACCGCAGGGTGTCGGCCGCGAGTTGCTCCAGCGGATCCCACGTGCGCTCGCGGAAGTCGGCGTGGGACTGGTCCGACCACAAGTCCCCCACGTCCCGCCATTGGGCGCGGGCCACCTCCAAGGCGTCGTACAGCTTTCCGCGGCCGGCATCGACTTGCATGGCGTCACTCCGTGGGGGCCGCCGGCCGCAGGTCCATGTACCGTTCCAAGGCGGCAAGCTGTTCGGTCAGGCGGGCGAGGGCGTTCGGCACGTCGATCTCCATCATATTGCCGAACTTCCGGGCCGTGGCCTCGTACTCTTCGCTAATGATCTTGGGCAGTTTGGCGGCCCACTTCCGGCACGCCTCGACTTGGTCGCGGGCGAATTCCAGCCGGGCCTTGGCGCGGGCCAGGTTCTTTTCCTGCACGCTGGTGTCCGGGATTCGCCCGTCGAAGTTCGGCATCTCACGCGCGTTCAACTCGACCTTCCGCTGAACCACTTCCTCCTCGGCGTCGCGGATCTCCACTTTCCACCCGCGGCCCGTGTCGTCGATCCAGTCGAACGCCCGCCGGATTTCCATGCGGATCATCGACAGGGCCTCCAGCGCCTCCTGCCGGAAGCGGGAGAGTTGGCCGTGCCAGTCTTGGAGGGCGTAGACCGCCCGAACGTCCGCGCCGGGGTCCATGCGTCACCGTTGCTGGAGGTACTCTTCGATCCGCTCCGCCTTGCGGGTCAGGAACGGGACGTGTTCTTCGGAGATGTCCAGGAACTTCTCCAGCACGGCCATCGTCTGCTCGTACTCCTGCACGAAGCGGTCGTGCTCTTGGTCCCGCCACGTGTCGGACAGGGCCAGTAGTTGGGAGTGCAAGGAAGACAGGTCGGCCCGGAGGTCGCCGTTGAAGATCTTGAGGTTGTGGGCGAAGCGGCGGAGTTCGCCGGGGTCAACGATGGCTTGGGCCATGGACGGGTTCCACAGGGGCCAGTAGGTCCGACAGACGGGAGAGCCGGTTCGATCACCGTGCCTTGGGATTCTATCCCGCCCGCGAGTCCGACCACACGGGTTTGGCGAATCTCCGGCCGGGAATTTCAAAAAACTCCGTCACCAGCCGCCAGGCGGCCGGGCGGAGAACGCAAAAAACCCCCGGTTGCCCGGGGGTTTTGGATGAAGGCGGTGGGGGTTGAACCCACGACCCACGGATTAAAAGTCCG
>JAYUGD010001104.1:0-8499 GCA_043767785.1 Zavarzinella sp.
GCGGGACGCGCTCCGCTGCGCAAAGCCTCCGCGTCGCGGCTAACAAAACGCTGCCTTAGCGGCCGGCCACAATGGTCGGCATCGGGATGTGTTCGATCACGTGGTCGATCAGCCCGTAGGCGGCCGACTCGTGGGCCGACATGAAGTTATCCCGGTCGGTGTCCTTCTCGACCTGCTCGATCGACTTGCCGGTGCAGTCGGCGATGATCTGGTTCAGGTGCTTCTTCATGCGAATGTACTCCTTCGCATGGATTTGGAACTCGGTGGACGTGCCGCGCAGGCCGGCGAGCGGTTGGTGGATCATAATGCGGCTGTTCGGCAGGGCGTAGCGCTTGCCCTTCGTCCCGGCCGTCAGCAACAGCGACCCCATGCTGGCCGCTTGGCCGAGGCAGTAGGTGGCCACGTCGCACTGGACGTAGCGCATGGTGTCGAAGATGGCCATGCCGGCGGTCACGGACCCGCCGGGGCTGTTGATGTAAAAGTGGATGTCGGCCTTCGGGTCGGACAGTTGCAGGTAGAACAACTGCTGCACGATGGCGGACGAACTGTCGTCGTCCACTTGGCCTTGCAGGAAGATAATGCGGTCTTGCAGGAGGCGGCTGGCCAAGTCGAACAGCAGCGGCTCCTTGCCGTCCCGCGAAATGACCGTCGGTGTCGAAGCCATAGATAATCTCCACGGGGCGGGGGCGGTCTGGCCCCCAGCGGCCGGTTGGTGGTTGGGTGAGGGGGCCGTTACTTCTTGTCGGACTTCTTGGCGTCGGCCGACTTGGTCAGCACCTCGTCGACGATGCCAAACTCCTTGGCCTCGATCGGGCCGAAGTACTTGTCCCGCTCGGTCTCCCGGTTGATCACGTCGATGGGCTGGCCGGTGTGGTGCGCGAGAATCTCGTCGAGCCGGCCGCGGTCTTTGAGCATCTCGCGGGCCTCGATTTCGAGGTCGGAGACTTGGCCGTAGCCCACCTGGCCCCACGGCTGGTGGATCATGATCTTGGAGTTCGGCAGGGCGAACCGCTTCCCCTTGGTGCCGGCGGCCAGGATCAGGGCGGCCCCGCTGGCGGCGATGCCCATGCAGTACGTGGCGATCGGGCACTCGAGGAACTGCATCGTGTCGTAAATAGCCAGCGTGGACGTGACCGACCCGCCGGGGCAGTTCACGTACATGTGAATTTCCTGGGTGCGGTTCTCGTATTGCAGGAACAGAAGCTTTTGAATCGTCAGGTTGGCGAGGTAGTCGTTGATCTCCGGGTTGCCCCCCGTCTCGCGGGAGCTGCCCAAGAAGATGATGCGGTTTTCCATCAGCAAGTCGTCGGTGGACATCTGACGCATGCGCTGGTAATCGCGGTAGCGCTGGGCCTGCGGGCCGCCGCTGGACGGCCCCATCATCGGCGGATACGCGAGACTCATGGCGTCTGCCTTTCGGGAAATGAATTCAGTGGGCTTTCGAGCTATGTGACATCTTACGCCGGTCGGCAACGAGCAAAAAACAGTTCACGCAAAGACGCAAAGGAGCATAAGGGATTCTGTATGGCGACGGCCGCTATCCCCCGTGGGAAAGGGACGGCCCCCATCGAAAATCTCTTATGCTCCTTTGCGTCTTTGCGTGAACCTCTTTTGCTTACTCGGTCTTCGACTGTTCCTCGGCCTTCGGCTGGTCCTCAATCTTCGGCTGGACCAAGTCGCCGGGGACGGCTTGGGCTTCCATGGAGGAAACGTCGTCTTCCAGCTCGCCCGTCGTCAGCGGCACTTCTTCGTACTCGGCGTGGGCCAAGACGATGTCGAGGGCCTTGCGTTCGAGCAGTTCCGTGGCGAGGGTCTCGATCAGTTCGTCCCGTTCCATCTGGGCCTTGACCTTGCGGAAGCTCTCGCCGGACTGCATGGCGATGCGGCCGATTTCGCGGTCGATGTCCCCATCCTCGATCTCGATCTTCTCGAGTTCGGCGATCTTCTGGAGGACGAAGTGTTCCATCAGGGCGGCGGCCGTGCTCTGCATCACGTTCTGCCGCAGGACGGCCATCCGGGCTTCGATCTGCTGCTCGTTCATGCCGCCGGACCGCATTTCCATCACCCGGCGGGTAAGGGTGCGGGTGGCTTGGCTGACGAGCAGGTCGCGCGGCAGGTCGAACTTCACGTCTTTGAGGACGGTGTTCAGCACTTGGGTTCGGGCCGACTGCCGTTGGCGGTATTCGAGGTTCCGCTCCAGGGCGGTGGCGATCATTTCCGTCATCTGGTCGTCGTTGCGGACGCCGAAGGCCTCGTACATCTCCGCGGTCATTTCCGGAAGGGTGATCTTCTTGATCCCCTTGACGGCGAAGGTGGCCTTGAGAGTTTTGCCGCGCAGGTTCTGGTCGGCGACGGTCTCGCCGAGCTTGAGGTCGAAGTCCCGCGACTCGCCGACCTTGGCCCCGACCATCTTGTTGCCGAAGTCCGCGATGACGGAGTCCGCGAGGGCCAGCTTGGCCTCGACGCGGATGGTGGTCTCGTCCACGGAGTTGATTTGCTTGTCGCCGTCGAAGGTCTTGAGGCTGGTGACGATCAGGTCGTTGAGTTCGACGGCCGAGCCGTCGGCCTTGTCGGTCTGCTGGCCGAAGTTTTCCAAGTATCGGGCCTTCTCGGCGGCGATTTCCTTCTCGGAGAACGAGTGGACGGGCTTCTGGAGTTTGAGGCCCTTGTACTCCGGCAGGTCGAACTCGGGCCGGACTTCCACGACGAATTCGTAGGTGAACGGGCCGGTCTCAGGCAGTTCGAGTTGTTCCGGGTTCAGGGACGGCGGGGCCAACGGCGAGAGGTTGCTGTCCTCGGCAAGCTGCTGCAGGCTGGCCATCAGGATTTCGCGGCGCACGTCTTCTTGGACGGTGGACTTAAACTTCCGCTCCATGATCTTGCGGGGGGCCTTGCCGGGCCGGAAGCCGGGGAGTTGGGCGCCGACGCCCTTGTACAGCTCGTCGTACTTTTCCTTGAAGCGGCCGTCGATCACGTCGCGGCCGACGGTGATCTTGACGTGCTTCTTGCACGGGCCGGCGTCCGTGATCTCGACCTGCTGCTTCAGCTTGCCGTCGTCGGCGGCGGGTTCGGCGGCGGGGTCCAGCGTTTCGGTGGTGTCTTCGGCCATGACGTGCAACTCGCCCATGAAAGAAAAAGAGCCGGGAAGAATGGGACCGCGGAAGCTCCGGGTTCCTGGTCTTCACGGCTCGCGAACGGTCCAATTCAAGAGCGGGCGATGGGATTTGAACCCACGACAACCACGTTGGCAACGTGGCACTCTACCACTGAGTTACGCCCGCAATTCGGTAGGTTAAAACATTATGCACGGACCGCTTGTTGAACAAGGGGGTTCGCAAAAATCTTTCCCATCCCAAGGCCCGCGGACGGCCGTCCGTGGGCCTTGGGATAAGATGCCCGAACCCCTGTCGTACACTCGTGATCCGTGAGTTAAACCCACGATTTCGGCCGGCGGCCCCATGTCTCGCGACTTCACCCAAACCCGTTGCCGCGTCGCCGTGCGGCTGGGCGAAGCCCGCACGGCCGACCGCCCCGAGTGCTGGGTGTTGGCGACCCGCCCGTTGGAAGCCCTCGACGACTTCGTGCGGACGCACCACGACTCGCTGGCGGACCGGCTCGAATTCGCCGTGATGACGACGGGGAAAGGCGTCCGCGTCATCCTCCGCTGTTACCCCGCGCACGATGGGCCGCCGACGTTGCCGTTCGCCGACGGGCGGTATGTTTCCCTGTTCAAATTGCCCAACGTCTGTGTACCGTGCGACGGCCGGTTGACGCCGCCGTTGCGGCGAGACCTGCTGCGCGAATGGCTGTCGCGGAAGGCCGAATTCACCTGGCTGGAGCCGGTTGGCCGGCGCGGCTTCCGTGTGAACCGCGTCTCCTTGGAGGCCTTCCGACCGCTGGCCGAGTGGGTGACGTACACGCGGCCGGAGCCTTGCGTGCGGCAACCGCTGGCCGTGGCAACCGCTTTCCTCACCCCGGAACCGTTCGCGGTCATGGAGGTGGCGAAGACGAAGCCCCAAAAGGAGCCGACGGCCCGGCAAGACGTTGAAATTCTCATCGACCCGCCGAGGACCATCCCGACGGTGACGAAGGGGACGGCCCCGCCGAAGCCGCAGGCGTTGTCGCCGGTAGAAGTCCCGCCGGCCCCGGCGGTGCCGCCGGCGGAAAAGGTGTTGGCGGAACTGCGGATGCTGGAGCAGTGCTTCCGCAACGCCAAGGAGCCGTTGGACTCATTCACCCGCCGGCAGTGGTGGGCCAACCTCGCCCGGCTTTACCAACTGGCGGGGTTGGAGGAGGAAGTGGACCGCTGTTGGGCCTTCGCGGTGTGGGAACACGACGGCGACAGTGAATGGATGCAGCCGTCGTGGTTGGGCGAGTGGGCGTCGAGCCGCGAAGTCGCGCTAAAAGCCGCCGTCGGCATCGCCCGCCGGAAGCGGGAGCCGAGCGCCGACGAGCTGCGGACCTTGGCGGTCTTCCTGATCCAAGATACGATCCCGCGTCGGCGATGCAGCTTCCCCCCGGCCCTCATCCCGGCGGTGACGACCCTTTTGGAAGAACACGAGAACCGCTTGCCGATCCGCGTTGCGTGGCTGACGTGGCTGGCGCTGGCGAAGATCGCCGGCAACGACGTGCTGGCGCTCACCCGCGCGCGGGATCGTCTCCTGCGTGACCTGATGGACCACGGCCTGCGCCGGGACCGAGACCTGCCCCTCGTCCTGCAAACCAGCGGCGGCCGGCCGGGCTTAGGGGCTGAGACAGACACCGTGCTGTTCATGCGGACGCGGGAGAAGGCGTGGGAATGGTGCCACCGCGGGCAGGCGGGCCGGCCTGCGGAGAAGATGAGCGTGTTGCGGGTGTTCGTGGACCTGACGGTGGCGGCCGCCCTCGCCCGGTTCGGCGACACGGACACCGCCCGCGTGCTGCTGGACGAGTCGGCCAAGCGCTGGGAACAGGACGCGGCCAAGCAGGCCACGCTCGGGCATCATTGGGTGTACACGGCTTACGCCGAGCGCGTCCGGCAGTCATGCCGGGGGGAGCCGGCCCACGCCCCGCTGCCGGCCGGCCTGCGGCGGGACTTGGGCGTCCTCGACAAAGAGAACCGGGAGACGGCCGAGCGGTACTTACAGTTCTCCCGCGTCCTCGAACCGTTCGAGCGCATCGACCCGTACCGGAATTCGCACTTCCGCGACGACGACATTCAACACGCGCTTAACGCGATCAGCTCTTTGACGCCGCCGGCGAACCGGAAGCGGCGGGCCGAGTCGTACGCCGAGGAGCTGGAGGCGAAGTTCCGCGAGTTGATGAAGAAGCCACACTCGCCGCGGAACACGTTGCGGGTGCTGGCGGCCGCCTTCCCCGTGGCCGCCCGCGTCGGCGAGTCGTTCGCCTTCGACTGCCATGCCTTGTTGGAGAAGACGCTGCCAAAGGCCGACCGGCCGCTGGACGTGCCGGACATCGCCCGGCGGGTGGAGTTGCTGGAGACGGCGGCCGTCACACTCGCCCACTTCGGCCGGGCCGCGTTGGTCGGCGGGCTGCTCGAAGAACTGCGGAAGATGATTCGCGCCCAGAAGGGGGAAATGGCCGCCCTGTTCGCCCGCGCGACGGGCGGCGGAAGTTACCGCTTCATGGCCCGCGTCGGCTTGCAAGAGCCAGCCAAGGAACTGCTCGCGGAGACTGCCTACGCCTTCATGGGCAAGCAGACGGTCTCCGAAGTGATGGCCCGGCCGGCCCTGAACCGCGGGGTGTTCGTGCCGGCGTTCACCAAGCTGGCGGCCGGGTGGTTCTACTTCGGGGAGATCGACAAGGCCAAGGACGCCGTCGAAGTCATCCGCGAGGAGATTTTCTCCGCGGACACGCGGCCGGACCTCAAGGCCGACCTCGCCGCCGCCTACGCCGTCGCCTTGGGCATGGCCCCGCGGCCGTTCGCCGTCGAACACCACGACGAACTGTTCGCCCAACTGGAACTGTTCCGCAACACCTACGTCTATTTCGACCGCATGGCGATCCAGCACCTAACAGTGATCGAGGCCGTCGCCCTCAGCCTCTCGGCCGACGACTTTACGGCCGACGCCAAGACCCGCCGCTGGCTGGACGAGGACGAGTTCTTGGTCCGCCGCCGCATCCACCGCGACGTGGAGGAGGCGAGAAAACTGGCGGGGTTGTGAATAAGACGAGGGGAGGATCACATCTTTAGGAATCTCTCCCATGAGTCTCCGCTGGCTCGGCCTCGTCTTTCTGTTCGCTTCCT
The DNA here is from genome assembly GCA_043767785.1 of Zavarzinella sp. GTDB lineage: Bacteria > Planctomycetota > Planctomycetia > Gemmatales > Gemmataceae > Zavarzinella. The sequence continues at coordinate 6,248 of JAYUGD010001104.1, forward strand.
CGCTTCACGCCGACTGGAAGCCCGCCCCCGGCCCGCTGCTCACCAAATGGGGCAAGGAACTCAAGCCGGACGCCGTGTGGAAAGAGTACCCCCGGCCGCAACTCACCCGCACGGGCTGGCAGAACTTGAACGGCCTGTGGGACTACGCCATCACGGCGAAGGACGCCAAGCAACCGGAGAAGTGGGACGGCCAAATCCTGGTTCCGTTCTGCGTCGAATCGTCCCTCAGCGGCGTCGGCAAGACGCTCGGCGCCGAAAAGGCCCTGTGGTATCACCGCACCTTCTCTCCGCCGAAGATCGACCAGCAGCGATTGATCTTGAACTTCGGGGCGGTCGATTGGCAAACCACCGTTTACTTGAACGGTATGACGTTCACCCACGAAGGGGGCTTTGACCCGTTCTCGTTCGACATCACCGACGCGATCACGGGAGCCGGGGACCAAGAACTCGTCATCCGCGTGTGGGACCCGACCGAGCAGGGGAGCCAGCCGGTCGGCAAGCAACTCGGCAACCCGCACGGCATCTGGTACACGCCGGTCAGCGGCATCTGGCAGACAGTCTGGCTGGAGACGGTCCCCGCCGCTCACCTCACGCGCGTGCAATCCGTCGCCGACATCGACGCTGGCACGGTGACGCTGACGTTCGCCGGCGGCGGCCTCACGCCTGCGGACACCGTGCAGGTGTCCGTCCGCAGTGGGTTCAAGCACACAACCGATGCGAGCGGGCCGGTCGGCAAGCCGTTGGTGGTCCCGGTCCCCAAGCCGCAACTCTGGACCCCGGACACGCCGGCCGTGTACGACATCAGCGTCGATTTGTTCCGCGAGGGCAAACTGATTGACCGGGTCGGCAGTTACTTCACGATGCGCAAGATCGCCGTCGGCAAGGATGAGAAAGGCGTCAACCGGCTGATGCTGAACAACAAGCCGGTGTTTCAGTACGGCCCGCTGGATCAAGGCTGGTGGCCGGACGGCCTGTACACGCCGCCGAGCGTCGAGGCGATGACTTACGACCTCAAAGTGTTGAAAGACCTCGGCATGAACATGCTGCGCAAGCACATCAAAGTCGAGCCGGCGACGTACTACCACGCTTGCGACAAGATGGGCCTGTTGGTGTGGCAAGACATGCCGAGTTGCATCAACCGCACGAAGAAGCACTTCATCGCGCCGGACGCCAAGGAAGACGCGGTCTTCAACGCCGCGGAAAAGTCGCTGTACCTCAAGGAACTCAAGGCGATGATCGACCACCTGTCGTTCTTCTCCTGCATTGTGGTCTGGGTGCCGTTCAACGAAGGCTGGGGCCAGCACGACACGAACGACGTGCTGAAGTGGACAACGGACTACGACAAGACCCGCCTCGTGGACGGCCCCAGCGGCTGGACCGACCGCGGCGTCGGCCACATGAAGGACTTGCACCAATACCCCGGCCCCGGCATGTTCCCGACGATGGCCGACCGCGTCAGCGTCCTCGGCGAGTTCGGCGGCCTGGGCCTCCCCGTCGCGGATCACCTTTGGAAGAACTCGGACAACTGGGGCTATCAGAACTTCAAGACCAAGGAAGAACTTCAGAGCAACTACCACCGCCTGATGGTGCAAATGCTCCCCCTGATCGACCGCGGCCTCTCGGCGGCCGTCTACACGCAGACGACCGACGTGGAAGTGGAAGTCAACGGCCTCATGACCTACGACCGGGCCGTCCTGAAAGTGGACCCGAAAGAAACCGCCAAGTGGCACAAGCGGCTCTTCTCCGGCAATATGCCGATCCGCACGCTGTTGGAAACGTCCCAAACCACGCCGCAACCGTGGCATTACACTTTCGACAAACCGGCCGACAACTGGATGAAACCCGACTTCACCGCCGACGGCTGGAAGAGCGGCAAAGGCGGCTTCGGGACGAAGATCACCCCGAACGCCGTCATCGGCACCGAATGGAACACCAAGGCCATCTGGATTCGCCGTGACTTTGAGTTGAAAGAAGTCCCGACCGGCGACCTCTACTTCAACCTGCACCACGACGAGGACACGGAGGTCTTCATCAACGGCGTCCTTGCCCTGTCGCTCAACGGCTTCTCGTCCAGTTACGGCCTCGCCCCAATCAACGAAGCCGGCCGCAAGGCGCTGAAAATCGGCAAGAACGTGATCGCCGTGAGCTGCACGCAGACGACCGGGGGGCAGTACATCGACGTGGGGTTGTTGGAGTTGGTCGAAGGGAAGTAAATAGCCGGCGACGCCCCGCCTTGTTAGCCGCGACGCGGA
>JAYUGD010001105.1:0-3045 GCA_043767785.1 Zavarzinella sp.
TGAGTTCCGGGGCGGGGGTCGGCGGCGGGGAGTCTGCGGACACGGGGGTACTCGGGGCCAATAAAGCCGTCAGGGTGTCAGTTCACGAAGTTGAGCGATTGTAGCCAGACTGGGAAACCTGTCAATTGCAACCGCCGGCATGACGCGGCAAGACGCTGGCGGGTTCGTGAATTTTGATGTAGAATGGGGCAGGTAATGGGGAGGTCTGCCATGAACGTCGAATACAGTGATGAACTGAAAACATGGGACGAAGGCTTCGCCTTGGCTCAAAAGGGGACGAAGCTGCTGCTCGAAGCAGTCGAACCATCCAACGGGACGATCGATGGCGATTGGGACAGCGTTCAGGATGAGCAGGGGCGGCGATTGTTGTCTCTCCGCCTGAAAGATTACGCCGATGAAGTAGTCTCCACGTTTGCCCCGGAAGACTTGTCGTCAGCATCGAGGATCGCCTTCCGAATGCACCTTCTTTTGGGTAAACTCTTTCACGCGCGGACGCAAAAACAGCTCGATTCGTTGCTCGCGGCGGGAGAACGCCAGTGAGAGCTGAAGACGTCTACAAAAACGTCGCCGCCGTCGAAAAAGTGCTCATTGCCGTGCAGGAGCAAGTGAAACAGATTTTTGACGCTTTACAGGCGTTGGAGGATGCCGACAATGAGTCTATTAAAGCGTTGACTGCTTTCCGCATCCGCTACGGCGAAGTCGCCGTCAGCATGAAGAAAGACATTGACGAACTTCGTCGCTGGGCGGAAAAGAACGGCGTGTCTGACGTCAGATTGCAAGTCGAAGTCTTGAAGGACAACGTCAAGAAATTGGAAGCCGGACAAGAACGAGCCGGCGCGCGGGCGTGGTCCGTCGTGCCCAATCTCATCGGCGCGATGGTCAGCGGTGTCATCGCCGCCACGGTCGCCTTTCTTGTGGCAAAGTACGGCAAGTAAAATCCGCTCTCTTCCCGTCTCCCATCGTCCGCGGCGGTCAGTCGCCCCACGCCCGGCGGAAGAAATTCACCCAATTCAGAAAGAAGATCTTTTCCACGTCCGCGTCCGAGTAGCCGCGTTGTTTCAGGATGTCCCCGACTTTGCGCACGTCGGCGATGGTGTCCAAGTCGTGAGGGGTTTGCTCGGTGCCGAAGCCGCCGTCGAGGTCGGTGCCGATGGCGGCGTGGTCGGTGTTGCCGGCCAGTTGGCAGACGTGGTCGATGTGGTCCGCGTAGGTGGCCATCGTCACGTTGGTCCCTTGCGGGGTGGATTCGCCGCGAATCCAGCCGGGGGCGAGCATCCATGCATCGAGAGCCGACCCGATGACGGCGCCGCGCTTGATGAGTTCCTTGAGGTGCCGGTCCGGCAGTTGCCGTTGGTCGTCCACTAACGCCCGGCAATTGTGGTGGCTGGCGAGCAGGGGGCCGCCGTAGGCGTCGAGGGCCTCGTCCATCGCTTGGTCGGCCAAGTGCGTCACGTCGAGGATCATGCCGACCTTTTCCATCTCGCGCAACAATGGCTTGCCCGGCGGGAACAACCCGCCCACCGTCCCCGTCCCGTGGGCGTAGGGGCTGACGCCGTAATGGGACGGCCCGATGATGCGAAGGCCGTTCGCGTACCACTCATGGACTTGTTCCGGGTGCAAGACCGGATCGGCCCCCTCCATGCTGAGGATGAAGCCGAGCGGGTCGGCCGACGCGCCGGTCTTCCACGCTTCCACGTGCGAATTCAGCGTCTTCACGTCCTTGATCCAGCGCAGGTGCCCGGCCTTTTCCAACGCGGCGTAGTAGGCCATCTGCCCGTGGGCGCAGGCGTATGCGGACGTCATGTTTGCGAACCGCTGAATCGGCGGCTTCAAGTCCGGCCGGAACAGCCGGGCCAGCAGCGTGGCGATGAAGAGGCCGACGCCCCCCTTGCGGAGTTCCGGAAACGTCACTGTCCCGCGGCCGCGCGCCTTAAAGTCTGTCTCCGTGCCGGATGTCTCCCGGCGGCGAATCTCGTCCACCGAGAGGAGCAAATCGCGGTTCCAGTCGATGGCGTTCCAAGCCAGGTCGAGGTGGGCATCGAAGAGGAGCATGGGGGTTGGTTCTCGGCGGCGGGCGGCGTTGAAATCAGTCTATCAAAGCGGTTACAGGGGAGGGAATTTGTCGCGCCGGCTTGACGATTGGTCTGGACTTCGGAGCCTTGTTCGCTTAGACTAAATTTACTGTTAGCTTAGACTACACGATTGATTTTCATGAACCGCAGACAAGTTCTTCTCACATTGCTCACCGCTTCCGCACTGACGCTGGGGGGGTGTAAAAAGGCAAGCGGCCCCCTCCCCAAGCCGGACTTGAGTGAGCGCAAACTCCGCGTCTTGGCCACCACCGGTATGATCGCGGACGCGGCCAAAGAAATCGCCGGCGACTTCGCCGACGTGGACGCCCTGTTTGATCCCGGCGTGGACCCGCACCGCTATGTGCCTACGCCCGGCGACCTGAGCAAGGTGAACAAGGCCGACTTGGTGCTGTACAACGGTCTGCACTTGGAAGGGAAGATGGCCGACATTTTCTCCTCGCGGGCCAAGACCAAGTGGACCGTCGGAGTCGCCGACCACCTGACCGGCCTGCGCGAGGCCGAGGGGGGGATTGAGGGCAACCACGACCCACACGTCTGGTTCGACGTGCGGAAGTGGCAACAGGTCGTCGAAAAGATTCGTGACAGCTTGGCCGAGATCGACCCGGCCCACGCGGAACAGTACGCGGCCAATGCCACCAAGTATTTGAAACGGCTCGACACACTGGACGAGGCGGTCCGCGAGGCCATCACGTTCATCCCGGCCGAGAAGCGCGTCCTCATCACGGCCCACGACGCCTTCGGGTATTTCGGGGACGCTTACGGCATCGAGGTCAAAGGCCTGCAAGGCGTCAGCACCGCGACGGACACGAGTTCGCGGGACGTGAGCGAACTGGCAGATCTGATCGGCAGCAAGAAGATCAAGGCGATCTTCCCGGAGAGTTCCGTGCCGGACAAGGGGTTGCAGTCCGTGATCCAAGCCGTCAAGCAGAAGTACGCCGGCTTCGAGGTGACG
>JAYUGD010001106.1:0-3039 GCA_043767785.1 Zavarzinella sp.
GCGCCGGAACCCCGGCGAGTACGCCCGGCGGACTCGCTCACCCAAGGTTCTTTGTCTCATTCATGGCGCGACGACGATTTTTGCACAAGCTCGGAGTGGAGCGCGGGGCTGCGGCTCATAATAATCTCTGCCTGCGCGGGGAAGCGTCGCGTCGCGGGGAGCCCGCGCTCCACTCCGAAGCGTCGCGTCGCGGCTAAACGGCTACACGACTTGCTTCATCGCCGCCCACCGTTTACGATAACCAAGTCCATCCCACCCCAATCACCCTCCGTCCCGCTGGAGGCGATTCTTCCCATGAATCTCCGCTTGGCCCTGTCCTGCTTGGTCGTTGCACCGTTCGCCGTCTCGGCGGCCGACCCGAACGTCGAGTTCTTCGAGAACAAAATCCGGCCCGTCCTGGTCGAGCAGTGTCTGTCGTGCCACGGGGAGAAGAAGCAAGCCGGCGGCCTGCGGCTGGACACGAAGCAGGCCGTGCTGAAGGGCGGGGACACCGGGCCGGCCCTCGTCGCCGGGAAGCCGGGCGAGAGTTTGATCGTCAAGGCGGTCAAGCAAGAGGGCGAGTTGAAGATGCCGCCGAAGAGCAAGCTTCCGGCGGGCGTGCAAGCGGACATCGCCAAGTGGATCGAGGCCGGGGCCGTCGATCCGCGGGACAACACCGCCCAAGCGGCGAGCACGATTGATTGGGTGAAGGCCCGGAAATTCTGGTCGTTCCAGCCGGTGGCGAAGCCGGCCGTCCCCGCCGCGGGCGGGGCGACGCCGATTGACCGCTTCGTCAACGCGAAACTGACGGAAAAGGGCCTGACGCCCGTGCCGCTGGCCGACAAGCGGACGCTGATCCGCCGGCTGACGTTCGACCTCACCGGCCTGCCGCCGACGCCCGAGGCCATCGCCGCCTACTTGGGCGACGGTTCCCCGGAGGCCGACGGCAAACTCGTGGACCGCCTGCTGAACTCGCCGGCCTACGGCGAGGCGCAGGCCCGGCACTGGCTGGACGTGGCCCGCTACGCCGAGGACCAGGCCCACACCTTTGAAGTGGTCCCCAACACGGACGCCTGGCGCTACCGCGACTGGGTGATCGACGCCTTCAACGCGGACATGCCGTTCGACCGCTTCGCCAAACTGCAAATCGCGGCCGACATGCTCGGCGGCGATTCGCCCGACGAGTTGAAGCACCGGGCCGCCCTCGGCTTCTTCGGCCTCGGGGCGGTGTACTACAAGAACGCCGGCCTGACGGGGGCCATGGCCGTCGCCGACGAACTGGACGACCGCGTGGACACGCTCACCCGCGGCTTCCTCGGCCTGACGGTGAGTTGCGCCCGCTGCCACGACCACAAGTTCGACCCGGTCCCGACGCAGGATTATTACTCCCTCGCCGGCGTCTTCGCCAGCACGAAACTGGCGCGCGTGCCGCTGGCCCCGAAGGCCGAGACGGACAAGATCGCCGCCGCCCAGAAACTCGTCCAAGACGCGGACAAGCTGGTGAAAGAGCTTCTGAAAGACGCCAAGGAAAAGCTGGCCGTGACGAAGGCCGAGGAACTGCCGGCGTACCTGCTGGCCGCGTGGAAGCTCGAAGCCCGCCGCACGGAAAAGGCCGACGCCCCGGCGGCCGAGGTCGCCAAGGCCGAGAAGGTGGACGGCCCCACGCTGGACCGCTTGTCCAAGATGCTCAAGGCCAGAGCCGGCTCCATGCCCGGCCTCGGCGACTGGGCCAAGCTCCTGCCGAAGAAGGGGGACACGGCCGTGCCGGCGGCCGTGCAAGCGTTAGCCGCCGCGTGGCGGGACACGGTCAAAGCCGTGCTGGCCGACCCCAAGCACAAGAGCCGCACCGACGTGATGGCCGCCCTGTTCGGGGACAAGGGGGTCTTCATCCTCGCGGACGGCGACGCGATCAGTTCGATGCCGCCGGACCAGAAGTCGAAGTACGACGACTTGAAGGCCAAGCACGCCAAGTTGGTGAAGGACGCCCCGCCGCCGCCGCCGAGCGTCCACGGCCTGACCGACGTGACCCCCGCGGACATGCGCGTGTTCGTCCGCGGCAACCCGACCAAGCCGGGGGAAGTCGCCCCGCGCCGGTTCCTGAAAATCCTCGCCGGGGACAGCCCCGCGAATTTCACCCAAGGCAGCGGCCGCAAGGAGCTGGCCGACGCCGTCGCCGACCCGAAGAACCCGCTGACGGCCCGCGTGCTGGTCAACCGCGTCTGGCAACAGCACTTCGGCCGCGGCATCGTCGGCACGCCGAGCAACTTCGGCGCGCTGGGCGAACGGCCCACGCACCCGGAACTGCTGGACTACCTCGCCGCCAGTTTCGTGGAGAACGGCTGGAGCGTGAAGAAATTGCACCGCGAGATCGTGCTGTCCGAGACGTACCGCCGGGCCAGCGTGCCGGACGCGACGGGCATGGAGAAGGACGCGGACAACCGCTACCTGTGGCATTCCAGCCGCCGCCGGCTCACCGTCGAGTCGTGGCGGGACGCCCTGCTGGCGGCCTCCGGCAAACTGGACCCGAAACTCGGCGGGCCGACCACGAACCTCGATGCCGCCGACAACGCCCGCCGCACCGTCTACGCCCGCATCAGCCGGCACGACCTCAACGGCCTGCTGCGCCTGTTCGACTTCCCGGACGCCAACATCACCAGCGAGCGCCGCGTGGAGACGACCGTCCCGCAGCAACAATTGTTCGTGATGAACAGCCCGTTCATGGTGACGCAGGCGAAAGGGCTGGCCGAGCGGTTGGAGAAGGAAGCGCCGACGGACGAAGCCCGCGTCCGCCGGGCCTACGACATCCTCTTCGGCCGCCCGGCCCAACCGGACGAAGTGGCCGTCGGCTTGGCGTATGTGAATGGGAAGGATTCGGCCAACGAGACGAAGCCGAACAAGCTCACCCGCAAGGAGCGGTACTGTCAGGCGTTGTTGGCAAGCAACGAGTTTTTGTACGTGGATTAACGGCCGCGATAAAAGGGTGAACACTCGAAGAGCGTGTGCCGCTCTTGGTATTTAGCTCCAACGGAGCGTTCGATTGTAGCCAGGCCCGGGAGGGCC
>JAYUGD010001107.1:0-3033 GCA_043767785.1 Zavarzinella sp.
GTCAGGTTTCTTTTAGTGGTTGAGACCGAAGATGTCCGCCCGCGGTTCGGGGTGGGGAATATTTTTGTTGCGTTTGTCTAATGTGCCGGTTACCATCTATTCATCAATTCTGTCGGATGCACCACCGACCGCGGCCTTTCCGGCCGCTACACGGATGTGACAACGGGTCGGACACCTAAGGAAAAGGAGTCGGAGCATGGCTTCAGTAATCGGTTGTGAATTCGTTTCCGCGCGCGAATTGCTGCGGGAAAACCCGGTGACGGACCTTCGGCGGCTGGACATCGCCGAGTCCGACAATGAAGTGGTCCTCAGCGGCATCGTGACGTCGTACTACCTGAAGCAGATGGCCCAAGAGGCGATCCGGCCCGCGCTCGCCGGCCGGCAACTGCGAAACCGCCTGTTGGTCCTCCCCCCCAAGTGAGGACAGTGGCTTTGGCCGTCACTTGATCGCCAAGGTCAGCAGGGTGTCGGAGAATCCGCCGTCGCGGTCAATGACGCGGCCGCGGACTCGGTACGTTCCCGCACCGGAGAAGACGTGGTTGGCGGCGGCCGCCGATCCCGTCTGGTCGAACACGCCGTCATTGTTCCAATCGAATGCGTAAGTGAACCCCGCGGCCGTGTCGCCCGGCGATGGGTCTCTCACGTTCGTGAACCGGAACGTGATCGGGTTGCCGACCGACCGGACGCCGGTCGCGGAGAGCAGGCCGGTCGGCGGGATATTGAGAAACGTAATCTGGACGGCGTACTCGCGGAAGCCGCCGTCTTTGTCGAAGACCCGGCCGATCACCATCCGTGTGCCACTTTCTGCGAAACGGTTCTTCACGTTGATCTGCGTGGTCGTCACGGATCCCGCGTACGTGGAGCCGTTCCCCACGTCGAAGACGCCGTCGTTGTTCAAGTCGAAACTATAATGGAAGCCGGCCACCGTGTCCCCGGCGGACGGGTCGGAGGCGTTGCTGAATTTCACGTACGTCCCGACGCCTTCCCAGGCCGTTCGAGAGCCGGCCGCGAACGTGGCCTTCGGGGGCACGTTGGTGATTGTCAGCGTGGTGGCGGCCGCCACTTCTAAGTTCACGCCGTCGGACACTTTCACGCGGACGGGCCAGGTAGCCGCCCGGCTGTTGCCGAGGCCCAAGGCGGCCAATTGGGCGGCCGTCACGTTCGGGCTGGCCCCGGTCGCGTCCCCGTATATGCCGTCGCCGTTCACATCCCAAGTGTACGTCAGCGTGTCGTGGTCCGGGTCTGAGGCCGACGCCCGCGGGCTGAACCCGGAGCCTTCGGCGACCGTGTACGGCCCGCCGACGGCGACGTTGACGGGCGTGCTGTTCGCCGGCTTCGCCGGGGCGGTCGCCGGGGTGTAAATTTTCGCGATGAAGCCGGCGCCGGCCGCCGGGGCCGCCAGCGCGCCGATGGTCGCCGACGGGTTAAAATCGACCGTCCCCACGAACGTGCCGGCCACATAAGCGTTGCCGGCGCCGTCAGCCCACACGCCGCTGGCATGAGCGGTCCCGTTGCCGTTGCCCAAGGTGCGGGCGAAGCTGAGCGCCCCGAGGTTAGTGATCTTGAGGACGAACGCATTCGTCTTGTCCCCGGCGTACAGGTTGACGACCCCGGCCCCCGGGTCGAAGTCGCCGCTGCCGGTGAAGCGGCCGACCGCGTAAGCGTTGCCGGCCTTGTCCGTCGCCATGTCGGTCACGGTGTCGTCGGCGGCGGTGCCGAAGCGGTCGGCCCACAGCAAGCCGCCGGCCGAGTTTAACTTCCACGCGAAGCCGTCCGTGCCGCCGACGCTCGTCAGTTTGGCGACCGCCGCGCTCGGGTCGAAGTCGAGCGCCCCGCCAAAACTACCGGCGGCGTATACGTTTCCTTGGGAGTCGAGTTGCACGCTGGTGAGAGAACTGATGGACTCCACAGACCCCGTGACCGTCGCGGCGGCCTTCGCCCACAGGAAGTTCCCGGTCGTGCCGAGCTTCACCACGCCGGGGGTCCAGAAGCTTCCGCCGTCGATGTTGAACGTGGTCACGGCGGGGTCGAAGTCGGTCACGCCCGTGAAGGCGCCGCCGGCGACGACGTTGCCGGCCCCGTCCAAGGCGACGGACGAGAGGTTGATTCCCCCGGCCGTCTGAATGGCCTTGGCCCATTTGAGCGTCCCGGCGCCGGTCAGTTTCCACACGAAACCGGCGCCGGTGGGGTTTGTCGTCGAGAGGTTGGTGACGGCGGCGTCCGGGTTAAAGTCGGCCGTGCCGAAAAACTTCCCCGCGAGCGCCACGTTGCCGCCCGAGTCCACGGCGAGGCTGGCGCCCGCGCTCTTGCCGGCGACCGAGTCGGCGTAGACCAGCGCCCCATTCGCGCCCAGTTTCCAAAGATAAGCCGCCCCGCCGGCCGCGGCGGTCATGTAGCCGCCCACCCCGGGGAACGGGTTGAAGTCAACGGTGCCGTTGAACGTTCCCGTCAGGTAACTGTTGCCGGCCCCGTCGAAGGCGATGTCCGTCACGGTGTCGGCCCCGGTCCCGCCGAGGGTGTTCGCCCACAGCAGTTGGCCGGAGTAGCCGTACTTCGCAACGAAGACGTCCGTGCTTCCTTTGCTGACGGCGTTCGCCGTAAACTCCGCGCGGGGGTCAAGGTCCACCGTGCCCGTGAAGGCGCTCGTGACGTAGGTGTTGCCGACGTTGTCGGCCGCGATGCGCACGCGCGACGTGTCGGTCAGCCCGCCGAGTTGGAGGGCGTAAACGAGATCGCCGGTCGGCAGGGTGCGGGCTTCCAGCGGAGTCACGGTCAACGGTGTCGGTCGGCGCACGGGCATCCCCTCGTCCCAAGAGAGGCCGGCGCCTGCGGAACGGCTATTCCCCCGCCGATTCCGCGCGCCCGGCCAATATCAGCGGCGGGCAATACCACGGTCGCCCGGAAATCGCAAGAGGACGTTCGGTTTGGTTTTGGACCGGGTGCAGGACTCGGTTTGTGGAATTGTGGCTGGGTCGGTATGGGGCGGGCGGGATTTTCATTTTTGCCGTCGCTCGACGGCCGCAAAGTCCTTTC
>JAYUGD010001108.1:0-3031 GCA_043767785.1 Zavarzinella sp.
GCGCTACCCGAGCCGCACCGAGTGCTTGGCGTGCCACAGCCGGGCGGCCAACTACGTCCTCGGCATCACCACGCCGCAGATGAACAAGACGCACGACTACGGGACTTGCACCGACAACCAACTCCGCACGCTGGACCACCTGCGCCTGCTGAAAGGCCACGACTGGGCCGACACCGCGAAAGAGCAACTGACCGCCCGCGCCGACAAGCAAAAACTGACCGGCAAGGACAAGGACGAGTACCTAAAAATTCACGGCCAACAGCCCGGCCAGCGCGAGCCATCCGCCACGACCACGCTGACGCCCGACACCGCCAAAACGCCGAAGCTCGTTGACCCCTACAACCCCAAGGAAGACCTGACGGCTAGGGCCAAGGCGTGGCTGCACACCAACTGCGCCAACTGCCACGTCGAAGCCGGCGGCGGCAACGCCGCCATGGAACTCGGCAACGACACCCCGCTCGACAAGATGCGAATCCTCGACGTGAAGCCGATCCACACGCCGCTGGATTTGGCCGATGCGAGACTGGTCGCCCCCGGCTCCCCCGAGCGGTCCGTGCTGCTCAAGCGAGTCATCGTCCGCGGCCCGAACCAGATGCCGCCGCTGGCCACCCATCGCGTGGACGAGGCCGGGGCCGCGTTGCTGCGGGAGTGGATCTTGAGCTTGAAGAAGTGAGCGGAGATGGGCCGCCCGCTTGCTCCCCCTCTCCGCTTCGGAGAGGGGGCCGGGGGGTGAGGTAAACGACCGACCCCTTGGGCGAACGGTCGTCACCCACGAAGGCGAACCCTCGAAGACTCGGTTCGCCGGCCTATTGCGGCGGGAAGGTCACAGACCGCTTAAAAGCGGAACTCCAACATGACCGCCTCGCGGCGGTGCAATCTTGGCGCCTCCCGCCGTCAACGCGCCGCCTTCCAGCGGACGTTGCGGAACTCGACGGCGTCCCCCTCGGCGTTCAGCGAGAAGATCCCCGCCCCGGCCGGGCCGTTGCCGAGCGAGGAAACCGGGGCGCCGTTGAGGGACACGGCCACGCTTTTGCCGGCCAACTTAATGTCCATCTCGTTCCACTCGTCGGCCGGCTTCGGCTTGGCCACCGTCGCCCGGACTTCGCTGGTCTTGACGCGGTCGCTGCTCGAAAGGGCGCTCGCGGAAATGGCCCCGCACCCGGCCCCGAGGGCGATCTTGCACTGTTCGCCCCCCAGCGTCCCCCGCACGGTCACGGACGCATGGACGGCTTGCTTCGGGTCGAGCGTCGGCTTGAACCGCCATTCGACGTGCAGCGTGCCGTCCCCCAATAAGTCTTCGTAGACGTACCTGTCGGCAACCGGCTCGCACACCAGCGTGCCGGCCGTGGAGAGACTCCACGGACTTTTCCCGCCGCCGGACCGGGACCAGTTTTTCATGCCCGCGCGGATCAATGACACGCCGTCGGCTGGGTCGTCCGACCGGGCCGGCCGGGAGCCGAGGAGGGAGGCGACGAGGCCGATGACGGCGGCGAGTATGGCGGTGCGCATGGGGGAATCTCGGCGGCGTTCAACTATGATGAAAGGTGTCCGACGGGAAGCATAGAACACGATTGGGCCGCATGTCGAACCGCGATGGACCGTCCCAACCGGAGGAATCCCTCGTCACCACGCGCCGGCCGCTCGGCTGGCTGGTGGTCGGGCTGGCGTGGCCGGTCCTCGTCCAACAGTTTTTGATTCTCTGCGTGGGGCTGTACGACCAGTTCCTGGCCGGCAACAACATGCCGGACGACCCGGCGAAACACATCGGCTACCAGGCCGCCCAGACGACGGCCAACTACATCGCGTGGTTCCTGTCGTCGGCCTCGGCCCTCGTCTCCGTCGGGGGGACAGCCCTCGTCGCCCGGTTCGTCGGGGGCGGGGAGCGCGGCCGGGCCAGCCGCGTCGCCAACCAGTCCGTGTTGCTGGCGCTGGTGTTCGGTGTTCTCGGCACGCCGCTGGCGTTGTTGGCGTTGCCGTGGGGCGTCCACGCCCTCGGGTTGCGGGACGACACGGCCGCCAGCGCCGTCCATTTTCTGCAGCCGATCTTCATTTTGATCACGTTCCAACTGGTGGAACAAGCCGGCATCGCCTGCCTCGTCGGGGCCGGGGACACGCGCACGGGGCCGGTTGTCCTCGGCGGCGTGGCCCTGCTCAACATTCCGCTGGCGTGGTCGTGCTACCACGGGTGGGGGCCGATCCCGGCCTTCGGGTTTTTCGGCATCGGCTTGGGGACGGCCCTCAGCCATGCGTGCGGGTGCGTGGCCGTGCTGACGGTCTTGGCGGTCGGCCGGCACGGGCTGAAGTTGCGGGCCGCCGACGTGAAACCGGACTTCCCGCTCCAGTACCGCCTGTTGCGCGTGAGCCTGCCGGCCAGCATTGACACGCTGTCGCTGGGGCTGTGCCAGTTGTGGTTCCTGTCGCTCGTCAACGCCCTCGGGGACGTGGCGGCGACGGCCCACGGCACGGCGATCCGCTGCGAGGGGTTGGGCTACATGTCTGGGCAGGCGTTCGCCACGGCGGCGGCGGCGCTCGTCGGGCAGAACCTCGGGGCGCGGCGGCCGCACGAGGCCGCCCGGTCGGCCCGCGTCGCCCTGCTCTTCGGGTGCGTCACAATGTCGCTGATGGGCGGGCTGTTCTTCTCGCTCGCCCCGGACATGTTCCGGTTTTTCAGCCCGCACGAACACCAGCATGCCGTCGTAGACGCCGGGGTTCCCGTCTTGCGACTGGTGGCCTTCGCCATGCCGTCGCTGTCGGCCATCATCGTGCTGACCGGCGTGTTGCGCGGGGCCGGGGACACGCGGTTCCCGATCCTGCTGACGTGGGTCGGCTTCCTAGTCATCCGTTTGCCGTTGGCTTATCTGCTCACGCGGGACTCGGTGGACTTGGGAGCCTTCACCGTCCCCGGCTGGAACCTCGGCCTCTACGGCGCGTGGGTCGCCATGTTCGCGGATTTGAACGTGCGCGGCGTCCTGTTTTTAATTCGCTTCGCGGGCGGCCGGTGGAAGACGGTCCGGGTGTAGCGGTCACTTCA
>JAYUGD010001109.1:0-3027 GCA_043767785.1 Zavarzinella sp.
GAGCGGGGGACGTGAGTCCCCTGATTCTTTCTCGAATGCAGAATCGGGGGACTCACGTCCCCCGCTCGCCCGGTTTTGCTTGACGGGAATTTGACCAAAGTACCCTTATGCCCGGCTCACCCGCTTGCGGGCGACGCGGGCGCGGGCCACGGTCGCCTCCTCGGCGGGGACGACGCGGGCCAAGCGGTCGCGGCTTTGCTCGGCGTAGTTTTCGGAGAGTTCGACGCCCAAGTAGTCGCGGCCCCATTTCTTGGCGGCGGCCAGCGTCGTGCCGCTGCCGGAGAACGGGTCCAACACCAAGTCGCCCGGATTGCTGGAGACGCGGATGATCCGCTCCAGCACGGCCAACGGCATCTGACACGGGTGGTCGCCGCGTTCCTTGAAGGTGCCGCACACGCGGGAGATGGCCCAGGTGTCGCCGTCGGCCGGGAAGGCGGTCGGCTCCTCGACCGGGCGCAGCACCCAGGTGTCGTCCGGCAACTTACCCTGCGGGTTCGCCCGGCTGTCCGCGTAAGTCGTCTGCCGGGCCGAGGCGACCCGCACCGGGTCGGCGTTGAAGGTGAAGGTCTTCGGGTCGGCCACGTAATAGAAGATGTGGGCGTGGCTGCGGTTGAACTTCCGCGTGCAGTTCACGCCGAAGGTGTAGTGCCAGACAATCCAGTTCCGCATCGTCCAGCCCATCGCGTCGAGCCGAATCTTGATCTCGGCCGCGTACTCGTCCCCGATGGCGACGTACACGCTGCCCGTCGGCGTGAGCGCCCGGCCGACGGCCGCCAGCCAGCGGTCGGTCCACGCCAAGTAATCTTCCTTCGCCCGCGTGTCGTCGTAGCGGTCGTACTCGTACCCGATGTTGAACGGCGGGTCGGCGAAGGCCAAATCAACGGTCTGGGCCGGGAGGCGGGCCAGCACCGAGAGACAGTCGCCCGAGAGCACTTGATTGCGGGTCATCGTAATTCCGTTTAGACCGAATGTAACGCCGGGTCCGTATTGTGCATTCTTTCCAAGGAAAGCGCAAGTGCAGTTTTTACCGATTGCACGCGGGAGCGCAAGTGCAATTTTTACCGATTTTTCCGGGCGTCTAGGGCCAATCGCGCGCGAAAAAAGAGGGCAGGCCGTCGCGAAACGGAGTCCCTCTTTTCGTGTGTTTCTGTGATCGCTTACTCAGGCCGTCGGCTCAGAGACGGACCGTCTCATCGGCCCCGGTGTGCGAGGCGGGCGGCAGTTCGCCCAAAAGAACTTCGTGATGGGGGTCTTCGATTTGCCCGTTGACGGACAGGTTGCCGGCCATCCGCGGGGCGAACTCGCAGCGGCGGGCGAAGATTTCGGCCCGGTCCACGGACACGGACTCCGGGGCTTCGATGCCGACGCGGATACGGTCGCCCTTGATGGAGACGATTTTGACCCGGATATTGTCGCCGATGATGATTTCTTCGCCGACCCGGCGAGTGAGAACGAGCATGATTGACCCTCCTTGGTTGGTAAACTGCTCTCGATGATAAGACGCTCTCGACGCCAAATCATTAAGCAAAATCTACGCCAGCTTTCGGATTTTTGCAAACTCCGTAGGCAAAATCGTTACGATTGGCTTTCATTTGCCCGGTTTAGATTATCCAATTTACCCAAATTGACCAATATGTTGAGAGTGCTCAGTTTTATTGACCGTACTGTAATGTGAGACATTTAGGGCGATGGCAAGGGCTTGCCATTTTGGTACAGCAGGATTGAACAGTTCATGCCGGGAAAAGAAGTCGCTGGTGGCGGATTAAGAAAGATGGGAAGTAAACTGCGCGATCTTGTGAACCGAACTGCCGATGTTTCCTATTTTGCCACCTGCGCGAGGGGTTTGGAGCCTGTTTTAACGGAAGAATTGTACACCTTGAAGGCCGAAAAGGTGACTCCCGGCCGGGGAGGCGTCGCTTTTTCCGGGCCTCGGGACTTACTGTACCGCGCGAATCTTTGGCTGCGGACGGCTGTCCGCGTCCTTCAGCCGATCCTCGAAGCGGTCGTCGCGGACGCGGACGAGTTGTACCAGGCGGTGCAGACGATTGACTGGACTCAATACCTGACGCCCACCCACACGTTGGCCGTCGATTGCAACGTCCGCGATTCGGGGATCACGCACTCGCTCTTCGCGGCCCGGCGGGTGAAGGACGCCATCTGCGACCAGTTCATCAGCAAGACGGGCAAGCGGCCGAGCGTGGACACCGACCGGCCGATGCTGGGGCTGAATTTGCACATCCACCGGGACAAGGCGATTCTGAGCCTCGATTCTTCGTGGGATTCGCTGCACAAGCGCGGCTACCGCCCCGCCCTGACCGTCGCCCCGCTGAACGAGGCGTTGGCGGCCGGGTTGCTTTGGCACACGGGCTGGCGCGGGGACGTGCCGCTCGTCGACCCGATGTGCGGGTCCGGCGTATTCTCCATCGAAGGGGCGTGGCTGGCCGTGAACCGCCCGCCGGGGCTGACCCGCAAGCACTTCGGCTTCATGGGCTGGATGGACTACGACGTGCGCCTGTGGGCCGACCTGCGGGACGAGGCGCGGGCCGGCGTGAAGAAGCAGCTCCCCGCCCCGATCATCGGCCAGGACATCCGCGGGGACGTGAAAGACTTCGCGGCCGTCAACGCCAAGACGGCCGGCGTCGGCCACTTGGTCCGCTTCGAGAAGGCCGACGTGCGCAAGTTCCAACCGCCGCCCGGCCCGCCGGGCGTGATCGTCATCAACCCGCCGTACGGCGAGCGCATCGGCGAAGAGCGCGAAGTGAAACTGCTTTACCGCGACATCGGCAAGGCGTTCGCCGCGACGGCCGCCGGCTGGCAGGTGTTCGTCTTCACGTCGCGGGAATCCCCCTGGCGTGAGTTCGGCCTCAAGCTGGAAAAGGCGACGCCGTTCTTCAACGGCAAGATCGAGTGCCAGTTGCTGAAGTTCGTGCCGTGAGGGCCGATGTTCAGTTTGGTTTTCGCCCCAACGGGGCGGAGAAAAATAGCCAGGGGCGGCTTCCGCCCCTGGTTCGCCGACCGTCAACAAAA
>JAYUGD010001110.1:0-21106 GCA_043767785.1 Zavarzinella sp.
CCTCACTCTGCCGCCGTCACCTTCACCCGCAACCGCGCGTCGTCCGCAACCTGTGCCAGCCGGTCGGAGTCTCGCTTCATCACGTCCAGCACGGGCTGGGCCATCACGCCCAAGAGCAGGCACAACAGGGCCAGCGGCCCGATGGCGAGGCGCTCGCGGGCCGTGAGGTCTTTCACTTCCCCGGCGGTTGCGGGGGCCGGCTCGCGCAGCGGGCCGAAGAAGGCCCGGCGGACCATCGTCAGGGTGTACCACGCGCTCAGGAAGATGCCGAAGGCGGCGACGGCCGCGAACGACAGGCCGGCCACGTGGGCGTTCCGCATGTCGATCAGCCCGCCCATCATCAGCACTTCGCTCACGAAGTTGTTCAGGCCCGGCAGGCCGACCGTGGCGAGCGCGATGTAGAGCATGAAGAACGTCAGCATCGGCAACTTGGTCCACAGCCCGCTGAAGTCCGCGATCTGGGCCGAGGCGTACCGCCGCGTCAGCATGGCGACCACGAGGAACATGGCCCCCGTGGAAACGCCGTGGTTGACCATGTGCAGCAGGCTGCCGGAAATCCCGAACGAGTTGAACGAGACAATCGCCAGCGCGCAGAACCCGAGGTGGGAAATCGAACTGTAGGCGACGAGCCGGCGGAAGTCCGTCTGCCCGTAGGCGCACATGGCGCCGTACACGATGCCGAACGCCCCCATGAAGCCGATCAGCGGCATCCCCACGGAGAGCGTGGCGTCCGGGGCCAACGGCAAACAAATGCGGAGCAGGCCGAACGTCCCCATTTTGCCGAGCAGGGCCGACATGAACACCGTGACGGCCGGCGGGGCTTCCGCGTAGGCCCCCGGCAGCCATGTGTGCAGCGGGACGAGCGGGATCTTCACCGCGAAGCCGAAGGCCATCGCCAAGAACAGGTACGTCTGGGCGTGCTGCCACGACGCCTGGCCGGCGGCGTCGGCCCGCTTCATGTGGATGTCGATCAGCTCGGCCAAGTGCGGGATGGAGAACGTGAGTTCCCCCGTGCGGTCGAACACGTACAGCACCGTGCCGGCGAAACCGATCAGCGTCATCAGCCCGCCGAACAGCGTGAACAGGAACAGCTTCCGAGCGGCCTCCCGCCGGTTCGGCCCCGGCCCCCAGCCGCCGATCAGGAACAGCAGCGGGATGAGCGTCAGTTCGAAGCAGGCGTAGAAGAACAGCAAGTCGAAGCTGAGGAAGGCTCCCGTCACCCCGGCTTGAAGGAAGAACAGCCACGAGAAGTACGGCCCGAGCCGGTCGGTCACGGTGTCCCACGACAACAGCACGACGGGGACCATCATAATTCCCGCCAAGCCGACGAGCCAGATGTTCAGCCCGTCGAGGCCGATGAAGAACTGGGCCGCGTGAATCTTCGGGTTGCCGCTGGAGAACGGCATCACGTCGTACTTGGTGGTGAAGGTCTGCTTGCCGTCGGCCATCGGGTCGCCGGGGACGCAGCGCGGGGCGAATACCGGGCCGGTCCGCTTCTCGCGGTAGTTGGTGAGCGCCTCCAAGCCGCTGGTGTCCTGCACCTCGAACATGCCGCCGGCCACGATCACCAGCGTGAGGACGAGTTGGGCGACGGCGAACGCGAGGGCGGCGACGCGGGCCGGTTGGCCGGCCAGGAACCGCAGCGCGACGCCGGCGGCGAGCGGCAAGAGCAGCAGGCCGGGCAGCAGGAACCGGATCAGGTCGGGGGTCATCATCTCACTTGGCCACCAGCACGAGGTATCCGACGATCGCCGCCAGGCCCACGGCCATCGACAGGGCGTAGAACTGCACCAGCCCGTTCTGCAGCGGCCGGATCATGTCCGCGAGGAACCGCGGGGCCGTCGCCGCGAGCCGGACGAGGTCGAACACGATGGCCTCGCACAGCCGGCAGAAGGCCGCCAGCATCAGGAACGGCTGGACGACCAACAGGTTGTACAGTTCGTCCACGTACAGCTTGTTCAGCGAGGCGTAGTACGGCGTCCGCAGGTTTTTGGCCAAATCGTCAGCCATGTGGCTCTTGCCGGCGTACATGACGTACGCCAACCCGACCCCGGCGAGCGTGACGACGGCGCTGCCGATCATCAGCGGCCAGTTCATGTGGTGGCCAAACGTCCGGCCCGCGTCGGCGATCTCCAGCGTCTTCGCGTGGCGGAGGAAGTCGCTGAACCAGTGCGTGAACGGCTCGGCGACGATGCCGGCCGCGACGGCCCCGACGGCCAACACCAACAGCGGCAGGTTCATCACCCACGTCTCGTGCGGGTGCGCGCCTTCCGGCATCTTGAGCGGCCCCCAGAACGTGCGGAAGTACGCCCGGAACGTGTAGAAGGCGGTCATGGCGGCCGTGGCGATCCCGACGCCAAAGAGGACGTAATACAGCGTCCCGAACCGCTTGTCCCCGCCGGCTTCGAGGGCCGATTCGAGGATCATGTCCTTGCTCCAGAACCCGGAGAGCAGCGGCAACCCGGCCAGCGCCGCCGCCCCGCACAGGAAGGCGAGGTGCGTGATGGGAAGCTTCTTCCGCAGCCCGGAGAACTGCCGCATGTCGATCACGTCGTGCATCGCGTGCATGACGCTCCCGGCCGACAGGAACAGGACGGCCTTGAAGAAGGCGTGCGTGAACAGGTGGAACACCGCCGCCGTGACGGCCAGGGACGGCACCGCCCCGCCGGCCCCGGCGCACCCGAGGGCGAGGAACATGTAGCCTAACTGGCTGACGGTCGAGTATGCCAACACGCGCTTCAGGTCGTTCTGCGTCAGGGCGATGAACGCGGCGAGGATTGCCGTCGTCGCCCCGATGACGGCCACCGTCGCCTGCACCGCCGGGCACAGCGTGAACAGGGCGGCGCAGCGGGCCAGCAAGTAGACGCCGGCCGTCACCATCGTGGCGGCGTGGATGAGGGCCGACACCGGGGTCGGGCCTTCCATCGCGTCCGGCAGCCACACGTACAGCGGGAACTGGGCCGACTTGCCGACCGCCCCGCCGAATACGAGCAACGCCGCGCCCGGGAACAGGTACGGGTGGGCCTTCGCCATTTCCGCGGCCAGTTCAAAGAGGTACTGGAAGTTGAAGGATTGCCGGCCGCCCATCTGCCAGAGCAGGAAGGCCCCGAGCAACAGGCCGCAGTCGCCGAGCCGCGTGACGAGGAACGCCTTGCGGGCGGCGGCGGCGGCCGAGTCCTTGTGGTGCCAGTAGCCGACGAGCAGGTAGCTGCACAGGCCCACGCCCTCCCAGCCGGCGAACATCAGCAGGAAGTTGTCGGCCAGCACCAACAAGTTCATGGACGCGAGGAACAGGCTGACGGACGCGAAGTAGCGAGGAAAGCCGGGCGACCCGTGCATGTAGCCGACGGAGAAGACGACGATCCAGAAGCCGATGAACGTCACGCCGATCAGCATGACGCCGGACAACGGGTCCGCGACGAGGCCGAAGTCGGCCGAGAGTTTCGTGGTCGCGGTCGTCACGGAGAACCACGACATGGGTTCGCCGTTGCGGTCCTGCGGGAAGTAGACTTCGGCGTCCCCGATCTTCGACACCACGGTCAGGGCCGCGGCGCACGACAGGGCGGCGCACAACAGGGCGGGCACATGCGCCCACTTCCGCAGCTCCTTCACCGTCCCGAATGCCACGCACAAGAGCGCGCCGATCAAGGGGAGGCCGGGGACTAACAGCAGCAACATGGAGGGGTCAAACACGGGTTTCCTCCATCGGCCGCTTCGGGGCGACGCCCGCCTTCGTCAGCACCGGGTCCGGCTCCTCGGCGGGAGACATCGGCAACGGTTCCGTGTCGGTGGTCTCGTCCAAGCCGGCCTCGCGCAGGTCTTGCCACACGCTGACATCGAGCGTCCGCTTGCGGCGGTACAGGCTCAAGAACAAGGCGAGGGCAATACCCGCCTCGCACGCGGCGACGGCGATGATGAACAGGGTGAACACCTGCCCGTGCATGTTGCCGTGGTGCCGGGAGAAGGCCGCGAAGTTGATGGCGACGCCTTGCAGCATCATTTCCGCGCTGAGGAACATCACGATGAGGTTCCGGCGGGTCAAGAAGCCGACGAGGCCCAGCGTGAACAGGGCGGCCCCGACGGCCAAGTAGTGCGACAGGCTGATCATCGGGCATGCTCCCGCCGGCCGCCGGCAATCACGATGGCCCCGACCGTAGCGACCAAGAGCAGCGTCCCGGCCAACTCGACGGCCAGCAGGTGGTCGGTGAATAGCACTCGGCCCAGGGCGGCGACGTTCGCGGCCGGCATCTTCTTGGGGCCGGCCGCCGGCTCGGTGATTGGCTTCCCGTCCGCGGTGAGTTGTT
Organism: Zavarzinella sp.; assembly: GCA_043767785.1. Classification (GTDB taxonomy): domain Bacteria; phylum Planctomycetota; class Planctomycetia; order Gemmatales; family Gemmataceae; genus Zavarzinella. Next base: position 4,305 of record JAYUGD010001110.1, read on the forward strand.
GTACCTGACCGTAGGGGGACCGTGTCACGTCGTCGGGGGCGACGGCTCCTTCGCGCACGTCCTTTAGGTACGTCAAACTGCGGGCGATGGTCTTGGTTTCGTCGTGGATGGCGTCGGCGTCCGACTCCTTAAACGGCGTGCGCTCCAAGTCAGCGATGGCGTACTCGGCCGCCTTCACCTCGGCGTGCCAGCCCAAACTCTTGTCGCCGGGGGCCTCGGGGGCGGCGAGTTTCAGCCGCTCCAAGGCCGCCTTGGCCCGACTCACATACGCCTTGGCCCGCGGCGTCAGTTCCACCGGCTTGCCCATGTCGCCGTCCTTGCGGACGGTCAGGTATTCCGGATCGATCTTCTCGGCCGTCGCCAGCGTGTTCGATTCGTCAATCACCGCCTGCACGCTGCGGTAGTCGTAGACCCGTTGCAAGCCGACCAGAAGGGTGGCCAACAGCACGAAGCCGGCCCCGACGGCCAGCACCGGCTCGCGGCTCCGCAGGTCGGCGCTCGACGGCCCGTGCTGCTGCGAGAGCATGATGACGAACAGGAACGTGACGATGATCGCCCCGGCGTAAATGATGATCGTCGCGGCCATCAGGAACGGGGCCGCCAACAGCAGGAACAGCCCGCACGTGCTGAGAACTACCATCGCGAAGCACAGCGCCGAGCGGGCCGGGTTCGGGTTGGTAATCATCAGCCCGGCGAAGAGGATCGCCGTCCCGGCGAAGCCGAAGAACAGCACGGCCTCCACTGTGGCGGGGACCGTGTGCCCCAAGCCCTGTAACAGGAAGGCGCCGAAGCCCGCGAGGGCGACCGCCCCGGCGATCAGGCCGCCGGACAGCGGCCGCTTGCGCGGCGTCGGCAACAGGTACCAAATCGCCAGCGCCCCGGCGACCACGGGCGTCAGCACGGTCCAGTTCAAGGCGGCGTCGGTGGTGTCGGCCAGGAGAATCAAGGGGGCCTCTTCGGGTCTCATTTGGCGGCGGGGAGTTCGGCGGCCGGCCCGAGTCGGCCGGCCCGCGTCCGCACCGGGTCGGTGATCGCGTTGCCGCGGTGCGGGTCCGGCTTGGTCGTCTGGTCGAACACGCTCAGGAGCTTTTCCTTGTCGAAGATCATCTGCTCCCGGCTCGCCCCGGTCAGGTCGTATAGCGTGGTCAGTTCGATGGCGTCCACGGGGCACGCCTCCTCGCACATGCCGCAGTAGATGCACCGGAGTTCGTCGATCACGAACGTCTCGGGGTACTTCTCGCGGTCCTTCCACTGCGCCGGGGCCGGGGCGGCCACGATGTCGATGCAGTGGGCCGGGCAGGCGGTGGCGCACATGTAGCACGCGACGCACTTCACCCGGCCCTCGCCGTCCCGGTTCAGCCGGTGGACGCCGCGGTAGTTGGGCGGCAAGTCCGGCTCCACCTCCGGGTACTGCTCCGTCTGCACCTGCGGCTTGAAGATGTGGCCGACCGTGGTGGCCAGCCCGTCGAGGATCGCCGGGATGTACATGCGCTCGAAGAAGCCGACCTTCGGCTCCTCGATGAACCGCACGCTCGCGGATGAAGCGGACATCACACCTCCCGGACAACTCTTCTTGGCGAGCGGGGGGCGTCAGCCCCCTGTTCTCCCACCCACTAACGCACCCAACCCGACTCGAAACCCTGTCCCCATCTTGCTCCCCTCTTCTAAAAGAGAGGGGGCCAGTGGGCAACATTCCAACCCATTCCGCTCAACTCTACCTCGACAGCAAGCACAGGGGGCTGACGCCCCCCGCTCGCCTTAAACCGTCGCCGGTTCCCGAAGAATCACCCGCTTGCGGTTCGCCGCCGGGTTGTCCCGCGTGCTGATCGCGGCTGCCGCGAAGAACGTCGCCAGCGAGGCGACCGTCAGTAGCCACGGGCTGAGGTTGAACTCGCGGGCCGTCATCACCAGCATCAGGTTGACGATGGCCAGCGGGATCATCACCTGCCAAGCCAGGCTCATCAGTTGGTCGAACTTGAAGCGGGGGATCGTCCACCGCACCAGCATGTACAGCATCAGGAACAGGAACGTCTTGAAGCCGAGGACGGCGACCTTGATGACGAGGCCCAGTGTCCCGTCGAAGTTGGTCAGGCCGAACGGCAGGTGCCAGCCGCCGAAGAACAGGATCGACAGGAAGAAGCTCGTCGTAATCATGTGGATGTAGTCCACCATGAGCAGCAGACCGAGCTTCATCGAGCCGAATTCCGTGTGGAACCCGCCGACGAGTTCCTGCTCCGCCTCCGGTAAGTCGAATGGCAGGCGGTTGCACTCCGCGTACACGGCGACGAGGAACAGCAGGAACGCCAGCGGCTGGTACAGGATGAACCAGCCGTGCTTGATCTGGTAGTCCATGATCGCTTCGAGGTTGAGCGACCCGGCGTACAGGACGACGCCGACGATCGACATGCCCAGCGGGATCTCGTAGCTGATGATCTGGGCGCTGGACCGCAGCGACCCGAGCAGCGAGTATTTGCTGTTGGACGACCACCCCCCGAGGATGATGCCGTACACGACCAAGGAGCCGATGGCGAAGCTGAACAGGATGCCAATGTCGAGGCCGGGGGCGATGGCGAACGTCGTGTGTTCGTGGTAGGCGGCCATCTCGGCGTTGTGCGTCGTCACCGCCAAGTCGAGCGGCCTGGCGGCGTCAACGGACACCGGCCCGGGGGGCGGGGTGGACGGCCCGAACGGCACGATGCTGAACGCGAGGAGTGCGGTGGCGACCCCGACGCCGGGGGCGAGGAAGAAGAAGATTTTATCGACGTGCTTCGGCGTCGCGTCTTCCTTAAAGAACATCTTGAGGCCGTCCGCGAGCGGCTGGAGCAGGCCGAACGGGCCGACGCGGTCGGGGCCGACGCGGTCCTGCATGTACGCGGAAATCTTCCGTTCCGCCAGCGTCAGGTAGCCGACAGAAGTCATGACGGCCCCGAAGGCCACCACGATCATCGCCAGCGCGTAAACGAGGTTGAAGTCCGTCATATCCCACAAGGTTTATGGGGGGGGAGGGTCAGGTGCAAGCCGGTCACGCCAGCTTGACGCCCAATTCCGGCACGCCGTCGGCGAGCTTCCCGAAAAACGGGACTTCCTTCGCCAGTTCCTTCCGCACGGCCGCGAGATTGAACAGCCCGCGCCGCAGGGCGAGGTCGGAGAAGAGTTGCCCCTCCTGCCGGGTCTCCTGCGGCGGCTTGGCGGCCTTGTGCAGCGTCTGGGCGAGGGTGGCGTGGTTAACGTAAGTCCCTTGCTTCTCCACGAAGGCGGCGGCCGGGAAGACGTACTTGGCGAGGTCGGTGGCCGGGCCGGCGAAGAAGTCGGACACGGCCAACAGCAAACCGTCGGCCTTCACGTCCGCGAGGGCGGCAAACGCCCCCTTGTCCGGATAGCCGCCGGCGATGAAGACGGCCTTGGCCTCGCCACGCTTGATCGCGTCAACGACTTTGGGGAACGGGATCACTTCGCCGTGCAGCACCCGAAGCACTTCCTCGACGCCGCGGCGGTTCGGGCACTTCTCGGCCCGGATGGTGAACTTTACCGGCTGGACCGGCTTGCCGCGGCGGTCCTTCGGGTAGGTGTCGTCCTCGCCGACGAACGGCACCGGACCGAGGGCGAGTTTTACCGGCTTGGACGACTCCTTGAGCCACTTGGCGGCGAGGTACGCCTCTTCCACGGTCAGGAACGGCGAGAGGACGACCCACACCGCGGCGGCGTTCTTCCTGGCCGCCTCCTTGAACTCGTCGTTGACGGCCTTCACGGCGTCCGTGTACGCCAACGGCGTCAACTTGCCGTCTTTGCGGACGTGCGGGCGGTTGAAGCGGTCGGCCGAATCGACGTAGTGGTAGCCGTACCGCCCCTCGTCGCACATGAACGAGCCTTGGGCCTGCGGGTTGGCCCGCGCCCGCAAGCGGAAGAGGACATCCTTGTTCACGTCCGCGTGGACGGAACAGCCCGTGGAACAGTTGGGGCACACACTGTCTTCGGTCTTCAAGTACCAGACGCGCTGCTTGTACAGGAAGTCCTTGGAACCGAGCGCGCCGACCGGGCACAGGTCCACGACGTTGCCGGCCAGCTTGTTTTCGAGCGGGACGCCGGGGAACACGTCGATTTCCTCGTGGTGCCCGCGGCCGACGACCTGCAACTCGGCCTCGCCGGATACTTCACGGGTGAACCGCACGCACCGCGTACACATGATGCAGCGGTCGGTGAAGAGCGTGATCTTCGAGCTGATGTCCGGCTTGTTCGGCGGGGTGTTCTTCTCGTCGATCATCCGCGACTGCGACCGGCCGTACTGGAAGCTGTAGTCTTGCAGCTTGCACTCGCCGGCCTTGTCGCACACCGGACAGTCGAGCGGGTGGTTGATGAGCAAGCCTTCGAGCGTGTCGGCCTGGGCCTTCTTGGCCCGGTCGCCCGGCGTGTAATTGTCCGGGTAGCCGAGGACCGGGAGCGATGCGTCCCGCTTGGCGTAGTCCCCGGTGACGATCACCGTGCCGTCTTTCACCGGCGTCTGGCAGCCGGGGAAGACCTTCGGCGTGATGGCCACCTTGCCGTCTTTGAGGTCGCCCATTTCCACGAGGCACATGCGGCAGGAGGCGACCACCGTGAGGTCCGGGTGGTAACAGTAGTGCGGGATGTGGACCCCCGCCCGCTCCGCCGCCTGCACGCAATTCAGCCGGTCGGCGCCGATATCCACCGGCTTGTCGTTCACGTAAACCGTGGCCATGAGTTCTTCCGAAGGCCGGCGGGCGACCCGCCGCGGGGGCAATCACTTGGGGAGGGCTTGGAACTGGGCGGCCGTCATCTTTTCGACCCCCTGTTGGGTGACGACGAAGCCCCCAGTCGTCGGGACTGCTTTCGTGTACGCCCACACGCCTTCTGGCGTCGGATTCGGCGCCAACACGACCAAGCCGTCTTTGATGAGATTGTAGAGTTTCTGGTCTTCTTTGTAGACCTCGGCGAAGGTCGTCGTGGCGCTCGGGACTTGCCCCGTCGCGGTGTACGCGGAGTACATGAACAGTTTGAGATTGTTCAGCTCGTTCAGTGTGACCGTGCGGTCAGCCGCCTTCCGGACGCTTTGCGCCGCCCCGAGGACGGACGGGTTGCCGCCGTCCGAGTACGGCCCGGAGGAAGTCGCCGGGGCCGTGTCCGAGGTCTTTGTCGCCCGGGCCTCCAATTTGTCCACGGCCTTCTTGCACCCGGCGCTCAGCCCGGCGAAGACGCACAGTCCGACGGCGATCCATTTCATGGTCCGGTCTCCTTCGGGGCAAAAAGTTCGGTCACGGCGCGTTCGCATCCATGCCTTGGGCCTTGAGCTTGTCCAGCAGAGCCTGAAGCGCGTCGGCCCGCGACTTTTCCGCTTCGGCCCGTGATCGTTCTCGCGTGGTGCATTCCTGCTCGGCATCTACCCGCGCCCGCAGTGTTGCCTTTTGTTCGCCATCCGTAGGCAACAATGAACCGTCCGGTTTGAAAAACCGGAGCCAAAGTCCGTCTATTTCGCGGTAGTTACCTGTCCAATGGCCGATCAACAAACCCATTGCCGGGATTGGATATCGCCCCTCAGAGTCCGGCGCTGGGCGCTGGTAGCCGTTCCCGTCGCGGTGATAGACTTCCAGCAGTCCGCGGGCTCTGTCGTGGATGACGTAATACGGCGCACCGATGCCGTTGGCGTAGACCCAGAATTTCCCGGTCAAAGGCGTCGCGTCCCGCTCGTCGCGCCCGTCACCCGAGACAAACTCCATCACGACCAGTGGCCGCAGGCCCTCGTGCCACATGACGTAGGACAGCCGCAACTGACCGTTCAGCAGGGGCGGCACACCGGGGATGTAACACCAATCAGGGGCCTTGCACCCGTTGGTCGGTGGGTCATCCATTCGCCAGTAAATGCCCAAATCTTGACCAATTTGGTAGTTGCCGTCGGTGGTCTCTTTCAGATGCGGGATGAGGGCTTCCGTCAGCAGGGCCATCTGGTGAGGCTGATACGAGTTTTCCACGGGCCGGTCGTCCGTGTGAGGGAGATCGAGATGGGTAATTAGGCGAATCGGCGGCATCTGCTCGCCGTCGTAACTCGGCAAGTCACGATGCGTGACGTGCCACGTCGTTTTGCCCGGTTGGGGCGCCGGCACAATTTCCGTTGACATCGAATTCCCCTTTCGGCGGATTAGTGCGCCCCCAACAATTGCAGACTCTTCACCACGCTCTTGCGGCCGCTCTGGACGGCGTCCTCGAACTCCCGGCGGAACTTGCGGATCACTGTCTTTACCGGCCAGCCGGCGCCGTCGGACAGGCCGCAAATGGTCGTGCCGGGGATGATGCCCATGCGGTCGGCCACGTCCACGAGGATGTCGAGGTCTTCCCGGCGGCCCTGCCCGCGCCGCAGGCGGTCGGTGATCTTGAGCATCCAGCCGGTGCCCTCGCGGCACGGGGTGCATTGGCCGCAACTCTCGTGGGCGAAGAACTGGCAGACGTTGTGCAGCACGTCCACCATGCTGGTCTGGTCGTCGACCACGGTGACGGCCGCCGTCCCCAACCCGAGGCAGCCGACGCGGCCGGGGCCGTTGAAGTCGAGCGGGATGTCGTATTCGGTCTGGTCACTGTCCTTCAGCTTCGCGTTGCAGTCCACGAACCCCATGCTGATCCCGCCGGGGTTGACCGACTTGGCCTTCAGGCCCTTCCACACGCCGCCGCCGTGCAACTCCACGAGTTCGCGGATGGTCACGCCCATCGGCAGTTCGACGCACTTCGGGTCGTTCACGTGCCCGGCGATGGTGTACAGCTTCGGCCCGTAGCTCCCGGCGTCCCGCGGATTTTTCGGGTCCGGCGGCACGCCCATCGACTTGAACCAGTCGATGCCGCGCCGCATGATCTGCGTCACGCAGGCCAGCGTCTCGACGTTGTTCACGATGGTCGGCTTGCGGAACGCCCCCTCGATGGCCGGGAACGGCGGCTTGATCCGCGGCCACGCCCGCTTGCCCTCAAGGCTCTCGATGAGGCCGGTTTCCTCGCCGCAGATGTACGCCCCGGCCCCGCGGTGCAGAAAGATGTCCAAGTCGAATCCCGACCCGAGGATGTTGTTCCCGAGCAGGCCGGCCTGGTACAGTTCGTCGATGGCCGCTTGCAGGACTCGGTACGCCAAGCCGTACTCGTAGCGGATGTAGAAGTACGCGCACTTGGACTTGATCGCCCGGCACGCGAGCATGATCCCTTCCAACACCTGATGGGGGTCTTTCTCCATCAAAATGCGGTTGTTGTACGTGCAGGGTTCGGATTCATCGGCGTTGATGCACAGGTAGATCGGGCCGGGGTGGTCCTTGGGCAGAAACGTCCACTTTAGCCCGGTCGGGAAGCCCGCGCCGCCGCGGCCGCGCAGCCCGGAGTCCTTCACACGGGCGGTAATTTCCTCCGGCTTCAACTCGGCCAGCGCCCGCTCGAACGCGGCGTACCCGCCGTCGATGCGGTACCCCTCCAGTCGGGTCGAGTCCGGCTTGGTCACGCGGGCGAGCAGAATCGGTTCGTATGCCATGAGCGTCGGGGTCCGATTAGTAAGGCAGGTACTCGATCTGATTGACAACCTCGTCATCAGTGCGACACGTCCACATGATTCGGAGGCTTTCCGCCGTTTCGTTGATGTCCGTCGGTCTTGTGAACAACGCGATTCCGGCCGACCGGAGGCCCGCGTCCAACCGGGCCAACAAGTGGACGAGCATCGTGCTCTTGTCCTTCGTCACCAAGCACAAGTCATTCGCGTCGCCGTAAGCCAGAAGTTCCGGGTCGGGCGTGCTTTTCGGCGGGGCCGGGCTGCGTCCCACCTGTTGCACGCGGAGGCGGTTGTCGTAGGACGTCAGCATGCCGATCAGTGCAGCCGGGGCGTGTTCGTCGAGCAATAACCCGAATGTCATTGGAGGGCGGCCGCCTCTGGCGTCGGCTGGTGGGCGTGCCGTCGCAGGACCGTTAGGAAATCCACCCGGTCACGTTCCGCTTCCGCCTGCAAGCGGGCCTTGATCTCCCGCAACCGCTCAAGGCCCGGCGGCCGGTTCGCCTCCCACTGCCGGCGGCGTTCCGCGGCGGCCGCCTCGGCACGCGCCATGTAGGCGTCAACGGCGTCTTTATTGTTCAGGTAGTACGCGATGCCCACGTAAACTTGCAGCGGCTCCAGCGGGCAGGAGAAGTAATCTGCGATTCGCTCCGGAGCCATTCCGTCCCGGAAGAGATACACCACGTCGCTCAAGTCGATGCGGCGGCCCTTGAACCGAATCTCTTCTTCCGGCTCGGTCACAAACTCGAAGAAGTCTTCCAACGTCGTCATGGCCCACCTCACACGCTTCGCAGTTTTTCGAGCAGCGCGTCCATTTTAGCAGGCGTGACGTTCATTTCGTGTTCGTCGTTGACCAGGACGGCCGGGGCGCCCTCGCAGGCGCCGATGCACTCGGCGAATTCGAGCGTGATTTTGCCGTCCGGGGTCGTGCCGCCGACGGGAACGCCGAGTTTGTTCGAGCAGTGTTCCAGAAGGTCATCCGCCCCGCGCAGGTGGCACGCGAGCGTCCGGCACACCCAGAGGCGGGTCTTGCCGAGGGGGTTGTCCTTCTCGCGGAAGAACTCGTAGAAGGTCATCGCGTCGTGGACTTCGGCCGGGGCCAGGTCCAGCAGGTCCGCGATCTCGCGGATGGCCTCATTCGGCACGCACCGCAGTTCGTCGTGGACGATGTGCAGCGCCGGCAGCGTCACCGCCTGCTTGCTCGGGTAGCGGGGGATGTACGCTTGGATGCGTCGGCGAATCTCGGCGCTCAGGAAGGGCATGTCGTTCGCTCGGTTAGCGGTCCAGTTCGGCCGCGATGATGTTCAGGCTCCCCAGCACGGCCGGCACGTCGCCGATCGTGTGCCCCTCGATCAGGTGCGGGAACAGGGCAAAGTGGATGAACGACGGCGGCCGCGTTTTCGCCCGGTACGCCCGGCCCTCGCCGTCGCTGACGAGGTAGAAGCCGAGTTCGCCGTTCGCCCCCTCCGTGGCCCCGTAGACCTCGTTGACCGGCGGCTTCCAGCGGCGGTTCCACATGAACATCTCGAAGTGCTGGATCAGCCCCTCGATGCTGCGGTACGTCGCCGACTTGTCCGGGACGGTCAGCTTGTCTTCCACGTCCACGTTGATCGGGCCGGCCGGGATGTTCTCCACGGCCTGGCCGATGATCTTGGCGCTCTCCACCATCTCGCCCATGCGGACCAGGTAGCGGGCGGCGCAGTCGCCGGCCGTGCCGCAGACCACCTGGAAGTCAAAGTCCTTGTAGGCGAGGTACGGCTCTTCCTTGCGGATGTCGCGGACCACGCCGGCGGCGCGGGCGACGGGGCCGCTGGCGCTCCGGTTGATCGCCTCGGCCTTGGTCAGCACGCCGACGCCCTTGGTGCGGTCGATGAAGATTTTGTTGCGGTTCAACAGGCGGGCGACATCCGCATGGGCCTTGGGGAACTCGTCCTTGACGAATTTGCGGATGAGGCTGACCCAGGCGTCGTCCACGTCCACCATGAGGCCGCCGACGCGGGTATAGCTGGGGTGGAAGCGCTGGCCGGCCATGCGCTCGAAGATGTTGTAAATCTTCTCGCGTAGGTTGAAGGCGTACAGGAAGGCGGTGATGCCCCCGAGGTCGAGGGCGGCCGCCCCAACGCACAACAGGTGGTCGCTGATGCGGGCCAGTTCGCCAATGATGACGCGGATGTACTTGCACCGCGGCGTGAGGTCGATGCCAAGCAACTTCTCGACCGCGTGGTGCCACGCGACCTCGTTGAGGACCGGGGAAATGTAGTTCATCCGGTCAACGATGGTCACGTACTGATTGAAGTCGAGGTCTTCCCCCAGCTTCTCGAAGCCGCTGTGCAGGTAGCCGATGTCCGGGACGGCCTTGACGATGGTCTCGCCGTCGAGCGTCAGGATCAGACGCAGCGTCGTGTGCGTCGCCGGGTGCTGCGGGCCGAAGTTCAGCGTGTAGAGGTATTCCGGCTCCGGCGGCTCGTCCGGGGCGGCCGCGAAGGACGGCATGGCGGGTACTAACGGCATCTGGATTACCCCTCGGCCCGGGTCACGGTCGGGAAGTTGTGCCGCTCGCCGCGGCCGCGCATCGGGTAGTCCTTCCGCAGCGGGAAGGACGTGAACTCGTCCGGCATCAGGATGCGGCGAAGGTCGGGGTGGCCGTCGAAGTGGATGCCGTACATGTCGAACACTTCCCGCTCCATCCAGTCGGCCCCCTTCCAAATGCTGTAAACCGACTGCACCGCCGGGTCCGGGTCGTTGAGCATGACTTTGACGAACACCCGCTCCCCAGTCTCGGTGTTGGCGAGGGAGTACACGACGCCGTAGCGGTCGGTCGCATTCGGGTAGTGCAGGTAGTCAATGCCGGTCACGTCCACGAGGTAGTCGAAGCCGTAGACCTTGAGGACGGACATGACGTTGTGCAGTTGCCGCGGCGCCACGACGCAGCGGACGTTGTCGCGGAACGTCTCGACGGTGAACGCGGCCTCGCCGACCGTCTCGGTCAGCGTCGTTTGCCAAGCCGGCATGGGTCAGTCTCGCAGGCGGGTGGCGGTGGAAAAGTCGCCGGGGACCATCATCGTGTCCTCCGGGGCGATCTGGCGGGCGAGGCCGGTCGGCCCCTCGTAAGCGCTGCGGCCGGCGAACTCGCGGGCGTCGATGGTGCCGGTCCGCTTCACCTTCTCTTGCAAGTCCAGCACGGCCCGGATGAGTTGTTCCGGCCGCGGCGGGCATCCGGGGACGTACACGTCCACGGGGATGAAGCGGTCGATGCCCTGCACGACGGCATACGTGTCGAACACGCCGCCGGAGGAGGCACAGGCCCCCATCGAGATGCACCACTTGGGTTCCGGCATTTGCAGCCAAATCCGCTGCATGACGGGGACCATCTTCATGACCACGCGGCCGGCGACGATCATCAGGTCGCACTGCCGCGGGCTGAACCGCATGGCCTCCGAGCCGAAGCGGGCGATGTCGTACCGGCTGGAAGCGGTGGCCATGAGTTCGATGCCGCAACAGGCGGTGGCGAACGGCATCGGCCACAGGCTGTTGGCCCGGGCCTGGTTGGCGACCCAGTCCAGCTTGGTCACGATGAAATCGGGAAACGTCACGGCCATGAACACCCCGCCGAAAGACAGTGAAAAACGGCTCTCGCAAAGACTAAAAGGAATAAAACCACGCAAAGAATACAAAATCTTGCCCGATTCATCCCTCTCGCCACATTAACCCGGCCGTCTCGTCCCTTTGCGTACTTCGCTTTCTTTGCGTCTTTGCGAGAAAGTTTTGATTTCGGCCTCCAACGGTCACTTCCACTTGAAGACGCCTTTTCGCCAGGCGTAGACGTAGCCGACGCCCAGCGAGGCCATGAACGCGACGATTTCCCAGAACACGATCCGGCCGAACGAATGCTTCCACGCCTCGGAGGAGCCGTCCGAGTAGGCCGTCACCGCCCACGGGTAGAGGAACAGCAGTTCCACGTCGAACACCAGGAAGAGGATGGCGATCAGGTAGAACTTCACGTCGAAGTGCATCCGGGCGTCCCCGATCGGGTCCATGCCGGACTCGTAGGGCATCTCCTTGACGCGCGTGTTCTTGAACGGTTTGATGCCGATGAGGTACGCGAACTGCGAGGCCACCAGTGTGCTGACGGCGAAACCCGTCACGACGACGAGGAACAGGAAGATCGAGTAATAGTCGGCCAGGCTGAAGGCCGTCTCGACCCCGGCGGTGGTCAGCACCGCGTCGGCAAGGATCATGGGTTACGTCCGGAAAAACCAGCGGGCCGCCCGTCCCCCTGATGATAGGTGGGGGCCGGAACGAGTCAACGGACTGCGGACGGGGGTTGAGAGATGGCCGGCGCTATTGCTATATTGCAACCATCACGGGAGTTTTTGACATGACCGCATTACTATCGGCGCCGAAATCTCTCCTGCTCTCGGCGGAAGAGTACGTGGCGAATCACGCGGGCGCCCGCGTGGAACTCGTCAACGGCCTGATTCAGGAGTTGCCGATGCCCGGACAAATCCACGGCTGGTTCTGCACCCTGCTCACCACCGCGATTTTTAATTGGGCGACGGAAAATGATTTGGGCCGGGTCACCTCCAACGATTCATTCGTCAAAACACGAACCGAACCGGATACGGTCCGCGGCGCTGACGTGTGCTATTTCAGTTTCGACCGACTTCCACGCGGCCCGTTCCCGGACGGATTGCTGGAGGTTTCGCCGGACTTGGTCGTCGAAGTCCGTTCGCCGTCTGACCGTTGGACACGAGTGCTGGCCAAGGCGGTCGAGTACTTGGATGCCGGCGTCCGGGCAGTCGTTTTGGTCAACCCACAGGACGAATCGGTCATCGTGTACCGCGATTCCCAAGTTCAGCAGACTTTTCACCGTGCTGACACGTTGACGGTCCCCGACGTGCTGCCGGGCTTCACGTTCCCCGTGGCCCGGCTGTTCGGCTGATTGCGGCGTCGCGCCGATCGCAACAGGAATCACCCATGTCCACGACGTTGACACCCCCGAAGTCTAAACTGCTAACCGCCGCCGAATTCGCGGCCCGGCACGAGAATGACCGCGCTGAGTTGGTCGACGGCGTCGTCGTGGAGTTGCCCATGCCTGAGTACAGTCACGGAAAACTATGTCTGCTCCTCGGCGGCGCGATCCTGAACTGGATAACGGAACACGACCTTGGAACGGCGGCGTCGAATGACGCCTTTATTCGCACACGAACCGATCCCGACCGGGTTCGCGGTCCCGATGTGTGTTATTACAGTTACAAACGTCTGCCCCGCGGGTCGGAGGAACTGCCGGTCATGACGATTCCCCCGGACTTAGTCGTCGAAGTCCGGTCGCCGACCGACCGTTGGAACAGCGTGTTGGCCAAGGCGGCCGAGTACCTCGCGGCGGGCGTGACAGCCGTCGTCTTGGTCAACCCGCAGACACAATCCGTCGTCGTCTACCGCGACGAGCAAGACGCGGCGACTTTCGGGCGGGCCGACACGTTGACGGTCCCCGACGTGCTGCCGGGCTTCACGTTCCCCGTGGCCCGGCTGTTCGGCTGACGTCACTTCCGCTTGTCGATCGCGTCCAAGGCCTTCTTGGCCATGTTCTTCACCAAGGCTTGGGAGTCGTCCTGCAACGTCGTCAGGGCGGGGACGCTCTTTTCCGTGCCGATGACCGTGAGGATGTTGCACACTTCGTTGCGGACCTGCCACTCCTTATGGTCGGCGAGTTTCAGGACGGCCGGCTCGGCCTTCGGCCCGAGGGCTTCCAGCGCGGCGCGGGCCTTGAATCGGTCTGAATTCTCGGCCAGCCGCTTGCTGATCGGCTCGGCGGCCTCTTCAACCTTCATTTTGCCCAAGGCTTCCATGGCGTAGTGACGCGAGAGCAAGTCATCGCTGTCCACGTTCTTCACCAGCGTCGGGACCGTTTCCTTGGTGGCCCAATTGACCAACGCCTTGGAACTGGGGAATTTCATGGTCTTTTCCGGCCCGGTGAGGATGCCTTCGAGGGCTTGGGCGATGTCCCCGCGAAGCTTGCTTGGCTCCTTGCCGTCCGTCGTCGGCTCCTTGGTCCCGAGCAGGGCCATCGCCTTGTACTGCCGCGTCTTGTCGCCGGACTTGAGGTCGGCGAGCGCCTTTTGCTGGAGGTCTTCACTGAGCGGTTCGGCGGGGAACAACAGGGAGCCGTCGGCCGTCTTGGCGAAGGTCGCCTTCTCGGCCTCGGTCATCAGGCGGTAGGAAATCTTGATGGGCGTCTCGTTCGTGTTCTTCCCGTCGCGGGAGGTGATTTTGTGCGTGGCTTCGCCCTTCGTGAAGAAGCCGCGTTTGCGGTCGAAGGTCAGTGTCCCTTGCCCCTCGATCTCGACGCGCGGCTTGCCGCCGACGGTCTCGGCCGTCGTCATCTCCACCTTGCGGGCGATCTCGACCGTTCCGTCCGTGACTTTGCCGACGGTGAACGTGGTCTCCATGGTCGCCTTCGTCTGCTTGCGGTCGTCGGACCGCGGGAACGGGGAGTGGGGCAGCCCCCCGGACACGAGGTTCAGGGACTCACTGGTCTTCCACGTCGGCTCGGCTCCCTTCGGCAGCGGGTCCAGCATCAGCGCCGACAGGTCGCCCAGCAGGAACGGCAGTTGGGACGACCCCTTGGAGGTAATCGTCTCCCCGCGAAGGTTGATCGCCATCTCCGTCTGCCGCGGGGCGCCGACGCCGGTGAACGGCGAGAACGGGCTGCGCGGCCGCGTCAGTAGGAGCACCTTGTTGTCCTTGGCGACCTGTTTCTCGGTCAGCCCGCCGCGGAAGGTCAGCGTGATGCCGTCCTGATCGGCGGACTTAATGTCGTACACGGGGTTGCCCGTCAAGACTTCCATGTAGTCGCCGTAATCGGCCTCAATGGTGACGGCGTACATGTACGACTGGCCAGCCTTCCACTGATACCGCAGTTCGGGGACCGGGTCGGCGGCGCCCGCGGAAGCGGCCCACAGAGCGCACAGGGAGAAGGCAATAACAGATTTCATGGGTGGCCCTCAAAGGAAGAGATTGGGACGGGTGGCCCACGACAGGTTTACTATTCCGCGGCGGGTGTTGCAAGGATCACGGTGATGAGTCGTCGCGGCGGTCACGAATTCCCGGCGTTCGGCTCGAGGGAGAATGAACCGGCGCGTCGTCGGAATGCGACGAACGGCGGTCTACCCTTGAGCGGAGACCGGCCGTTCTGGTACACTGGCCCATCGGGAGGAAATGATCATGACCGCGCTGCTGACGGCCCACAAGCCGAAATTGCTTACCGCCGCTGAGTTCGCCGAGCGATACGGGGATGACCATGTGGAACTTGTCGATGGGGTTGTCGTGGAGTTGCCCATGCCGTTCGGCAATCACGGAAAGTTGTGCATGTTGATCGCCTACGCGATCATGGATTGGGTCACGAAAAACGACCTTGGCCATGTGGCGTCGCACGACTCATTCATCTTCACTGGCACAAACCCTGATCGAGTTCGCGGGCCGGACGTGTTGTTCATCAGTTATGAACGGTGGCCCCGCGGCCCGCTGCCGAATCAAGTCATGGAGGTCGCCCCGGAACTCGTCGTCGAAGTGCGGTCCCCGTCGGATCGCTGGAGCGAGGTGATGGCCAAAGCCTCCGAATACCTCGCCGCCGGGGTGCGCGTCGCCGTCGTGGTGGACCCGGACAGCGAATCAGTCGGTGTGTACCGCGACGCGCAGGCCCCGCAGGTGTTCGGGCGGGCCGACACGCTCACGCTGCCGGACGTGCTGCCCGGCTTCGCCGTCCCGGTCGCCCGACTATTGGGCTGATTCACTTACTCGATGTCTTGCTTGCCACGGCCCATCAGAATCTGGTGTACGCGCTGGCGGGTCAGCCCGAACTCGGCGGCGATTGCTTGGCAGGTCCAGCCGGCCGTGCGGAGTTTCCGCATTTTGGCCACCCGCCCCGCGTCCCCGGTGCGCGGGGGGTGCTTGCGGTACGGCGGGATGCCGAGTCCCAACCGGAGGGCGCGCACGAACGCAAGCCCGCACCCGACCTGCTCGGCGATGACCCGGTCCCCGGCCGTCCCCAGCAATTTGAGGACGGCGGGGTCCAGAAAGCGGACCGGCTTGTACGGCCGGATGCCGAGGGCGGAACGCATGGCCGTCACCACGGTTCGGGATCGGCCGATCCGCTCGGCGATCGCCGCGTCGGTGTCGGAGCCGAGCAACTTCAGATCCTTAATGGTCCACAAGCGGCGCGGGGTATATTTCATTCGATTCAGGACTGTTGTGGGTAAGGGAACTTGTCCCGGCCGCAACCGGAACCGCGATGGGGGAAGCGTACTTGACCGCCGTCGCCGGTGCAAGCAGATTCACGGCCCCCGGAATAAAACGGCCTCCCCCGCGTCATGTCTCAACGGCCAAGGGACGAGCATCGTCGTCTGATTGGTAACGGCCGCTTTGCCCACCGGGCGGAAAGCCGATAAAATCAAGCGGGTCGGTCGGCACGCGGAGTCCATCCATGCGACATCTCCTACGGACCATCCCTCTCAGCCTCCTCGGTATTTTGGCGTTTGTCGCGCCGGCGTTGGCCCAAGTCCGCCCGCCCGCCGCCCCTGTCCTGCTCGCGCCGATCGAATTGGCTCTGCCTGATCGTTCACACAAGCCGCAGCAAGGGGAAACCGAATTTGCCGACTTGCGAATGTTGTGGGAAGGCAAATTTTCGGACAAAGGCAAAACCCCGTCCATTGACCCGAAGGTGCTCCGCGATTTGCTCGAACGGATGGGAAAACAAGGCCAAGAGAACCCCGACCAAGCCGACTTCCGGGACATGATCAAGGGCAACGAGCGGTTCAGAGACCCCGACTTTTTGAACATGCTGGAAGGCTTGAAAAACCGGCCCGGCCTCGAAGACAACTTGAAGCAGAAGCTCGGCGACGGCGGGCAAGACCCGAACGTCGTGGACAAGGTGCCAAACCTCAAGGACAACCTCGGCAACTTCGTCGATCAGGCGAAAAAAGACAACCAGAATCCGAAGAACAAGGGAGTAGACGGGAAGCTCAATGCCGACGCCGACCCCGTCCCGCAATCCGACCCCAACGCCCGCCCGCCGCTCGACCCGGCCGCCAAAGAGTGGATTGAGTGGATGCAGAAGAACTTCGGCGACTCCCCGGCCGGCCAACAGGCAATCAAGGAATTGACCGAGTCCTTGGGCAAGGGGGACTTTAAGGGCATGTTCGACGACATGCCCGAATTCAAGAACGGCGAGTGGAAACAATTCGACGAGTGGGGCAAGGGCGCCTTGGGCGACAATTGGAAG
>JAYUGD010001111.1:0-3016 GCA_043767785.1 Zavarzinella sp.
GTTTGGCCTTTCGCCCGCGGACACCGCCCCTTCACGCGGGGAGATAAGACTTTTCGCGGAGCGAAAAGCGACGATGCCCCGCCCGGCCTCGCGCCCCAAAATGGCGCGGAGCGCTTGTTACTTCCCGACCCGCGAGGGGTCGCGTGGCAGTCGGCCGCGCAAAAAATAGGGGGCCGCTTCTCACAGCGGCCCCCGGCGAATACCGCAGCAATTTGGGCTCACCGATTGAACGAGACATCCCGCTTTCCGGTGGCGGCCAAGTAACCCCACAGAACGGCGACGCTGCCGGCGATGGACATGAGCCACCCCGGCCACATGCGGCTCACGTCCGGGTCGTTCGACCACGCCGGCCAAAAGGCCGATGAGATCAGTCCGCCGACCAAGGCGCCGACGACGCCGAGGACGATGGTCAGGCCGATCCCAATGCTCTGCCGGCCCGGCACAATGGCCCGGGCAATCAGGCCGACGATCAATCCCGTCACGATCCAACTAATTAGCGACAACATGACATGTTCTCCGGTTGATTTACGTTTCTCCCCGAAGGGCAGCGGCCGGAATTATTGCACATCCCGTGCCGATCACGGGCGACCCGTTTCGCATAGAATGAGCGGCTGACTCGACCCCGCCCGGCAACCGGTGCTTCATGTCCCGCTGCTTAGTCCTCGCCCTTTTTTTCGCATCGACTGCCCGCGCCGGCGTCGGCGACCCGCAGGTGGCCACGGACGACCCGTGGTATCCCGGCGAGTTGGCCTGCTCCACGTTTGAGCGCCTCTTCGCCACGCAAGCGGCGACGTACAAGCGCGCCACCGGCCGCGAGTGCGTCTCCGACGAAGACAAGGCGCTGGCCGCGTGGCTGTGGCGCAACACCCATTACTTCCACGCGGAAGAGGGCGCCGAAGACTTGTGGGGCAAGGGGTTCCGGAACGACGCCGACTCCCGGAGCCGTGAATACTGGACCGGGCTGTTCTCGCACGGCTACGGCCTGTGCGGGACCACCCACGCCCAGTTCGTCGCCGAGATGGAAGCGCGGCTCGGCCACGGCCGCGGCCGCGACCTCGGGTGCAGCGGGCACAACTCGTTCGAAGTGTTCCTCAAGGGGGGCGCCTACGGAAACGGCCAATGGGCGCTGCTCGACACGGACCAATCGTGCGTGGTGTTCTCCGCCGACGGCAAGCGCCTGCTCGGACTGAAGGAGATCGCCCCCAAATGGAAGACCCTGACCGACCGCGGCTACAAGCCCGAGCGCCAGCGCGGCTGGCTGATCTGCGGCTTGCACCCGTCCGACAACACGACGTACTCGGAATACGGCACGGCCGAATACTTGGCCGGGTATGCCGGGCCGCCGCCGAGTGTCCACTTGCGCCGCGGCGAGACGTTTCGGCGATACCTCGCCCCCGGCTTGGAAGACGGCAAGACGTTCGCCTTCTGGGGGATGAACTACAACCGCGGCGGCGTCCCCGGCCCGGAGCGGGCCAACACGTGGGTGAACCAGCCGGACGCGGTGTTCAAGTCGAAGAACGGCAGCGGGGCGAAGCCGGGGCAAGCGCGGTTCGCCAACGCCGTCTTCACTTACCGGCCCGACTTCTCCGCCGGCGATTACCGCGAGGGCGTCGTCTCCGAAGACGACACGCAAGTGACGTTCGCGTTCCAATCCCCGTATGTGATCGCCGCGACCCCGGCCAACAATAAGCCGTGGGGCGTGTACGACGCGGGGGCCAAGAACGGCTTGGTCGTCCGCGGCGAAGGCGATTGCAAAGTCTCGGTCTCCGTGGACCGGGGGACGACATGGCACGACGGCGGCAAGATCGGCGACGCCCCCGACTTGACCGACTTCGCCAAGGGGCATCGGCAATACTGGCTGCGACTGCACGCCGGGGCGAAGCAACTCGCGGCCGGCAAACTCTCCATCACGACCGTGTGCGAAGCCAGCGCGGCGACGATGCCCCATCTGAAGGACGGCGGCAGCGTCGTGCGATTTGAAGCCACCGGCAAGGCCCTGGTCTCGGCCGGGCCGACGCTGCCGCAGGCGACGCCCCACATCGTGGACGGCAAGTTCGGCTCCCCGGCCGTGACACTCGGGTTGGCCACGCCGCATGGCGAACCCGTGACGGAGGTCTACGCGGCCGCCCATGTGCGGTCGAACAACCCGCCGGACGCGAAGATCAAATATCAGATCGAGGCCAGCATCGACGGCGGCGCGACATGGAAGCCGGTGGTGAAGGACTGGACCGTCAACCGCCAAGGGGACGAGCCGGAAGACTTCTGGTCGCAGAGCATGTGCTGGGGCAGCTTAGGCGACGTGAAAGCGGCGACGGCCGTGACGGTGCGCTTCAAGAACAACGGCGGCAAGCAGTACGCCCGAGCCGAACTTCACTTGGCGTACAAACTGCCCACGCAGGACGCCACGCGCGTCACCTTCGCCTATTCCGACGCGGCCGGCGACCATACGGCCGACCACTCCTTCGCCGGCACGCCGGGCGAGGAAGCATGGACGGTGCCGACCGGCAAGAACGCCCGCACCAAATGGGTGGAGTTCGGCGTGCCGGGGAAGTGACCCGATTTTTCGCGCCACGTTCCGCCCCGTGATCGGGTAGAATCGGGCGGTTTACTCAACCTCGCTCAACTCTCCAAGGGAAGTCATGCCACACGCCTCGAACCGGACTGGCCCCGAACACGGCAACGCGCTTGATCGCCGCGGCTTCATCTCGTCCTTGGCGGCGGCGGCCGTCGCCGGGCCGTCGCTCCTGCTGCCATCGCCGGCATCGGCCGCCCCAACCCCGAAGAGCGCGGCCGAAACCGCGGTCAAGGCCTTCCACGACACGCTCTCCGACAGCCAGAAGAAAACCATCTGTTTCGCGTGGGACCACAAGGACCCCGCGCGCGGCCTCCTGCGCACGCACATCTCGAACTTCTGGCACATCACCGAGCCGAAGCTGACCAGCGACTTTTACACGAAGGACCAGCGGGCGATCCTGTTCGACATCTTCAAGGGCGTCTTCAACCCCGACTGGCACGA
>JAYUGD010001112.1:0-3011 GCA_043767785.1 Zavarzinella sp.
GCGACGGCGACGCCATATAACATCGCCCAACGCCAGCCGCCGGGCGGCTTCTCCTCATGGATGCAGTGCAGGCATGAACGCCGTCGAAATTGAAGAAGCCGTCTCCGCGCTCGCGGAGGCGCCGTTTGACCCCGAGACTTTCCCCTACGCCTTCCTCGAAGCCTTCGGCAACAAGGAGACGACGCTCAAGAAGCTCCGGAAGGGGGAGTCGAACAAGTCCGACGTGGGCGGCGTGCTTCAGCGCAACCACATCCACATCAAGGTCTGCCCGGCCGGCGACGTGCCGGCCACCCTCACCGCCCTGCGGGAGAGTCAGGCGACGGCCCGGCAGAAGGCCAAGTTCATCCTGGCCACTGACGGCATCAACTTCGAGGCCGAGAACCTCGAAGACGGCGCGACTGTCGCCTGCCAGTATGCGGACTTCCACGACAACTTCGACTTCTTCCTGCCGCTGGCCGGCATCACAACGGTCAAGCGGATCAGCGAGTTCGAATTTGACCTTAAGGCTACTCGCAAGCTGAACAAGCTCTACGTCGAACTGCTGAAGGTAAACCCCGACTGGGACAAGGCGGAGCGCCGGCAGGAACTCAACCACTTCTTCGCCCGGCTGATCTTCTGCTTCTTCGCGGAAGACACCAACATCTTCAACGGCAAGGGCCTGTTCACCGCCACCGTGGACCAGATGAGCGCCCGCGACGCCTCGGACACGCACGCGGTGATCGCCGAAATCTTCCGCGGGATGAACACGCCGTTCAACGAGCGCGAGGCCGCCGACATCCGCTCGTGGGCTGGCCAGTTCCCCTACGTGAACGGCGGCCTCTTCGGGAGCGCCGGCGCCTCCGGGAGCGCCGACGTCCCCGTCGGCTCTACGCCCCGAGCCGACGGGGACGTCGGCGCTCCCGCAAAACTTGGGAGCACCGGCGTCCCCGCCGGCTCTTCCGCAAAAGCCGACGAGGACGTCGGCGTTCCCGCAAGACCTGGGAGCGCCGGCGTCCCCGCCGGCTCTTCCGCAAAAGCCGACGGGGACGTCGGCGTTCCCAGGTTTACCAAGATCGCCCGGTCGTACCTCCTCCACGTCGGCAACCTCGACTGGACCAAGATCAACCCGGACATCTTCGGCTCCATGATCCAGGCGGTGGCCGACGACGAGGAACGCGGCGCGCTGGGCATGCACTACACCAGTGTGCCGAACATCCTGAAGGTGCTGAACCCGCTCTTCCTCGACGACCTGAGGGCCAATCTCGACGCGGCCGGCGACAACGGCCGCAAGCTGCTGAACCTGCGGCAGCGCCTCGCCCACATCCGCGTGTTCGACCCGGCGTGCGGGTCCGGCAACTTCCTGGTGATCGCCTACAAGGAAATGCGCCAGATCGAAGCGGAGATCAACCGCCGCCGCGGCGAGGCCGACCGCCCCTCCGAAGTCCCGAAGACCAACTTCCGCGGCATCGAGTTGCGCCACTTCTCGGCCGAGATCGCCCGCCTCGCCCTCATCATCGCCGAGTTCCAGTGCGACGTGCTGTACCGCGGCCAAAAGCTCGCCCTCGCCGAGTTCCTGCCCCTCGACGCCGCCAACTGGATCACCTGCGGGAATGCGCTGCGCATCGATTGGCTGAGCGTTTGCCCGCCGACCGGTACGGGGGTTCGGCTTCATGCCGAGGACTTGTACAGCACGCCGTTGGATCAGGCGGTGATTGATTTTGAGAACGAGGGGGGAGAGACGTATATTTGCGGAAACCCGCCATATCTGGGCAGCCAAGACCAATCTGCTCAACAGAAGATCGATTTGGGAGCCGCTTGGGCCGGGTCGGTCAAATCCACGAAAACATTGGACTATGTGACAGGGTGGTTTTTCAAAGCCCGGCAGTATGTCGCCACGCAAGGCGGCGCGTTCTCTTTCGTAACGACGAACAGTATCAACCAAGGCAGGCAAGTTTCGGTCTTGTGGCCAACGATCTTGGGAACAGACTTGGAAATTCGCTTCGCCGAACCCTCGTTCCGCTGGAGTAATTTGGCATCAAACAAGGCCGCTGTCATCGTCTCGGTGATCGGTATTGGCCCTCGTTCAGGGATTCCCAAATTGCTGTTTGACGACGGGCATGTCCTTAAAACGGAGTACATTGGCGCCTATTTGGCACCCGGCCGGGATGTCATTGTTGCCGGCTCGCGCGCCATGATCTCCCAGCTGACGCCTATGACCAACGGCTCTATGCCCAATGACGGAGGCGCGTTGTTATTAAGCGTTGCTGATTACCAAGCGTTGATCCAACTGCAGCCGGAAGCAACAAAACTGTGCCGACGCTTCCTTGGCTCGCATGACAGCATCCATGGGGATATGAGGTACTGCCTCTGGGTCAGCGACGAAGAATTCGATGAAGCCAAAGCAATCCCTGAAGTCAGCCGACGCATCCAAGCAGTCTTCAAGCACAGGTCCGAAAGTGACCGTTCGGAAACCAATGACCTTGCGGCCGTTCCACACGCATTTGGCGAGTGCCGCCACCGCGAGGGAAACACACTGTTGATCCCGCGTCACAGCTCTGAACTCCGTCCCTACCTGCCGTCGGTTTTAGTCACCGGCGACACCGTAATCGGTGACAGCGCAATAGCGATGTACGGGTTTTCGATGGCCGATTTTGCGGTCTACACGTCACGACTACATTTGGTTTGGATCGCCACAGTTTGCGGGAAAATCAAAACAGACTACCGCTACTCCAACACCCTCGGCTGGAACACCTTCCCCGTCCCGACGCTCACGGAGCAGAACAAGGCCGACCTGACGCGGTGCGCCGAGGACATCCTGTTGACCCGCGAGGCGCACTTCCCGGCGACGATCGCCGACCTGTACGACCCCGATGAGATGCCGGCCGACCTGCGGGCCGCCCACGACCGCAACGACGAGACGCTGGAGCGCATCTACATCGGCCGCCGGTTCAAGAACGACACCGAGCGGCTGGAAAAGCTCTTCGAACTCTACACGCAGATGACCGCCCGGCCGGCGGCGGCGAAGAAGCCGG
>JAYUGD010001113.1:0-3009 GCA_043767785.1 Zavarzinella sp.
GGCGTCACCTTCGACGACTGCCGGCTCGCCAAGTTCTACGGCTTCCCCCTCCACGGAATGAGTCCGGGCGAGAAGTTGGCCTACCAACTCGCCCGCCCGGCCGTAGAAGCCGACGAGATAATCCGGCAGTCCGGCGGCAGCCTGTCGGCCGAGCAGTTCCACGAATTGACGTTGTTGGCCACGGGGAGCAAGGCCGCGGCCGAGCGGGCGTTCTTGGCCAAGAGGGGGGCCGAACTGCGGAGCGGGCGCCCGGTGGCCGAGTGAGTCGCGGCGGGTAACGCTTACCCTCGACGCATGGCCACCGACACCCCGTCCGAAGTGATCCGTCTCGACCCGGCCGCGTTCGTCAACGGCGGCCGCCGGACGCAGAACTACCGCCCCCACATGCTCGCCGGGGACCGCTTCCGGCGCGCCCTCGACGGCCGGCCGTGGTTCACGATGCGGGACGCCGACGCCATGCGGCGCGACCCGCAGGTAACATTCGCCCTGCGCATCCTCCGGGCCGCCCTGTACCAGGTCAAAGTCAAGGTGACGGCCGACACCACCCCCGTGGGCCGGTACGTCCACCAGCAGTTCACCAAGGTCTGGCGCACGTCCCTCCGGCAATTTCTCGGCTACCTCGAATACGGCGTCGCCGTCGGGGAACTGTCCTACGCCACGGAAAAACGCCGCGTCGTCTTCGACCGCTTCGACGCCGTCCACCCCCGCGACGCCCGCCCCCTCGAATTCGCGGCCGGCAAGCGGCGGGGGACGTTCGCCGGCATTCGCGTGCGCGGGGCGGCCGCGATGGCCGCGGCCGGGGGCGAGTTCGACTTGGCCGTCCCGCACGCCTTCTGGTTCGCGGGGGAGAGCGAGTACGGCAGTTATTGGAGCTACCCGCGGATGGCCGGGGCCTACGAGCCGTGGCTGGAGAAGCGCGGCCGGCACGGGGCCGTGGACAGCCGCCGCCTGTGGTTCAAGAAGGGGGCCTTCACGGGCGGGTCGATCCGCTACCCCATCGGGAAGACGTCGTACACGGGGGGCGACGGCGAGGCGGTGACGATCAACAATCAGGACTTGGCCCGGCAGATCGCCGAAGACGTGATGGCCGGGTCGGTGATGGCCCTGCCGGGCGGGACGGACGCGAACGGGAACCCGCTGTGGTCGTACGACCCGCCGAAGCCGGGGAACGAAGTCAAAAACATCCTCGAATACCCGCAAGAACTTGACAAAGAAATTCTGATCGGCATGGGCATCCCGCCCGAGTTGGTGAGCGCGTCCACGGTGGGGAGCGGGTACTCGGGGCGAGCGATTCCCGCGCAGATGTTCTTTTCGTCGTGTGATGAAGTTGTTCACTTGTTGGTCGAGGCCATCGACCGGCAAATCCTGCGGAACCTCGTCGCGCTCAACTTCGGCCGCCAGTCGTACCAGATCGTCCCGGATTCGCTCGCGGAGAAGGTGGAGGCCGAGGACAACAAGGCGAAGAGTCCGGCCGGCGGCGGGGACGCGGGCGACCCATTACCGGACGGTGGGCCAAGCCCGAAAGCCCCCGGAACCAACACGCAAAACCCGCAAGACACGCGGAGAAATCATCATCGCGTCCAACTGTCCGAGGGGGCCGTCCGGCGGCTCGCCAAGCGGCTGAAGAAGATGGAGCGGCGGCTCAAATTAAGCTTCAACGACGATCAGCCTCGCGATGACATTGGCCGGTTCGCGGGGAAGAGTTCGCACGAGTTGCACGCGGCGAGAGAAGACGTGATTGCCCGCCGGTACCGCATCGGCTCGGGTGATACGGCCAAGGAGCGGAAGCGGCTCAAGAAGGAATGGCAGGCCCTTCGGGACGAAGAAGACGACTTGACGGCGCAAATCGAGGCCGCCCACGCGCGAGAGGCGACCGCCGCGAAGGCGCCGGCCCCGAAGGTGGCTGCGGCCCCGCCCCCCGCCGACTTCCACGGCCAGTTCGAGGCCGCTTTCGCCGCGTTGGAGCGGTCCCACCCGCGACTGCACGGCCTGCACACGATCCACTCGCTGCGGCAGGCGCTGCCCCACCTGACCCGCGAGCAGTTCGACGCGGGCCTGCGACAACTGCGGATCGACCGGCATTTTTCGGCGATCACCGACGAGGGAGTCAGCTACAACGGCGAGCCGAGCATCACCAAGGAAGAGTCTGAGGCGGGCATCCCGGACCCCTCGGCCGGGGACAAAGGCCGGCTGATCCACGTCGTGCGCCTGCGGCGGCCGGTCAGCCTGTCCAACAAAGACCCCGACGGCGAGTGGATCACGATTGGGGCCACGTCGGGGGCAGACGGCAAGAAGCACGGCGGGACGCCGGTGATGATCGGCACGGACGGCAAGATCAAGAAGGGGCCTGCCTCCCTTGTCGGCCACAAGCCGGGCGACTTGAAGGACAAGAAGTGGGGGGAAGAACACGACAAGCCACGGGCGGGGAAGAAGGAAGAGACGCCGAAGGAGGGAACGAAAGAAAAGCCGTACAACCGCGAAGAACATAACGCTTGGGCACAGGCATTCCAAGGCGACCAACGGGAATACTCGCGGCAGGAATCCGAACGCCTTCGCCGCCTGCCCGCGCACGAACGAACTGCCTTGGAACACGTTTACGGCAACGTGGGGGAACCGGCGCCGAAGCGGTCGGTACAGCCGCAAGAGCCGTTCAACGGACGGACGCCGGACGGCAAAAAGAAACCGCTGACGCCGGAACAGGCCGCCGAACACAAGGCGGCATTGGCCGAACATCAAAAGCGGAAGAGGGAACACCCGGCGGCACTGGCCAAATGGGAGGCCGAACACGGGCGGGAGTCACACCGGCACGCCGTTGAATCGGCCCTTGCCGCCGGGAAGCCCGTCCCGCCGGAAGTGCTGGCCGACTACCAGGACTTGGCCAAAGCGAAGGGCGACGACTTCAGCTTCGGGGCGAACGACGACGACGCCATTCCGCTGTCGGTGACGGCGGTCAAACTGGCCGTGACGCCCGACGACAAGGGCAACTTACACGACGGGGGCAACGGGCAA
>JAYUGD010001114.1:0-3009 GCA_043767785.1 Zavarzinella sp.
GTTCCGCATGGTGGTGCTGGCGTCCGCGTCCATCCCCGGCTTCTTCCCGCCGGTCCGCATCCCGGTGACGATCAACGGCGAAAAGTACGTCGAGCGGCACGTGGACGGCGGCGTGACCTCGTCCATCTTCGTCCGCCCGCCGTGGCTCACCCCCGCCGACCGCCGCGACCCCGCCAAATCCGGCCTGTACGGGTCGAACGTGTACGTGATGATCGCCGGCAAGTTGTACGCGGACGAGGAAGAAGTGAAGCCCCGGTCGCTCTCCGTGCTGGGGTCGTCCGTCTCGACGCTGCTGTACTCGCAGGCGCAGGACGCCTTGTTCAAGCTCTACTTCGCCAGCGCCCTGACCGGCATGAACTTCAAGGTGGCGGCCGTGCCGGAGGACGTGTCGTGCAAGATCGACAGCACGGACTTCAACCCGGAGGCCATGACGCGGCTGTTTGAAGAAGGCCGCGCGCGGGCCAAGGGCAAAGACCTGTGGCGGACGACGCCGCCCGGCTCGCTCCCCCGCGAAGTCCCCGCCTTCCGCGGCAGCATCCGCCTCGACTACTTGCCGCCGAACGACGACACGATGTTCCTGCCGCCGCCGGCCCCGGAGCCGAAGACGATCCGCGAAGCGGTGATCGGCGGCCCGCCGTCGGAGAAGTAGGCGATCCGGGGCATCACACCGCCGGAAGGCGGTCGCGTTGGAGTCCCGCTTTTAAGCGGTCTTGGAACTGCCCGAGAAGAGGCCCATGAGGACCGAGTCTTCGACGGTCCGACCCCGCGGGCGAACCGGTGTCACCTGAAAGGTGAACCCTCGAAGACTCGGTTCGCCGGTCTCATGCGGGTGTCAGGTTACAGACCGCTTAAAAGCGGGACTCCAACACGACCGCCTGACGGCGGTGTGACCGGCAGCGGATACCTACCGCCCGAGCGCCGCCCGGACATCACCCGCCACGACCGCCGGCGCATGCCGGTCGCGCAGCGGGCCGGTCGCCGCCGCCAACCGCCCCCGCAGGGCGGCGTCCGTCATCAGTTTCATCATCGCCCCGGACACCTTCGCGGGCGCCGTCGGATCAACCCACATCACGGCGTCGTCGGCCCCGGCGGTCAGGCGTTGCAACCGCGTCATGGCAATGATCGGCTTCCCGGCGGCCAAGCCGGCCGTCAGACTTTCCTCGTTCATGGCGATCACCGCGTCGGCCACGCCGAACAGGCCGACAATCGGCACGTCCGTCCCGGCGAAGCAGACGCGCGTCCCTTCCGGGGCCATTTGGTCCGCGAAGATTTCGGCTTCGCGGCGCGCGGGGCCGTCCCCGTGGATCAGCAGGCACATGTCCGGGAAGGCGTAGCGGAAGATCTCGTGGCCCCAAATCGGGGTCTTCGCCTCGGCTTTGGTCTCGAACCGGCTCGCCGTCGCGAAGACGAACGCCGTCGGCGGGAGGGCGTACCGGGCCAACACCTCGGCGCGGCTCAACGGCGAGAGGGCCAGCGGGGCCGCCCACGGCCATTCCATCGACCGAAACCCTTTGGGCGGGCTTCCGGCGCCGACGGCGAACACCCGCGGGAGTTTGAGGCCGACGCCGACTCGGGACACCATTCGTGTCGCCGATTCTCCCAAGGCCACGATGTCACCGGGGCGGTGGGCGGCCAAGGCTTTCCGGAATTCCCAGAGGGCGAGGAAGTCCCATACGCCGCGGCGAAAGCGGCCCATCGGCCAGACCGTGGCCGGGCGGCCGAGGTGCGGGGCGACCAGATCGACTTGGTCTTGCCAGCGCTGGTCGGAAACGACGAGGAGGAGGGGCGTCATGCGGGGTGGGGGGCGTCCAAAATGCCGATGTACGGGAGGTTGCGGTACTCGTCGTCGTAGTCGAGGCCGTACCCGACGACGAACTCGTCCGGGATGGCGAAGCCGACGAAGTCCGGCGTCAGGGCCACTTCTTGCCGTTCTTTCTTGTGGAGCAGCACCGCCGTGCGGACGGACGCCACGCCGAGCGTTTTGAGGTGTTCGACCATGTGCTTCAGCGTCTTCCCGGTGTCCAAGATGTCGTCGAGCAGCAGGACGTGCCGGCCCTTGAGTTCCGGGAGCAAGTCGTCTTGGACGTGCAGGGCGCCGGCCGTGGTCGCTTTGCCGCGGTAACTGGACGCCTGCACGAGGGCGATCCGCAATGGCAGGTCGAGCCGGCGGATCAAGTCCGCGAGGAAGACGAGGCACCCCGTCAGCACGCCGACAATCGTGACAGATTGGCCCGCGTAGGCGAGGGCGATGTCTTTGGCGACCGCGTCCACCCGCGCCTGAATCTGCTCGGCCGTGATGAGAACCCGCATGAAGGCCGCTCCGCTGGGCACCCGCGACTGAGAGCGGTTCCCTAGAATTTACGAACCCGCCGCCGCCCGTGCGAGTCCGATTCCCCATGAGCAAGAAACTCGATCAAATCCTCGTCATCGACCTTGAGGCCACCTGCTGGGAGGGCAAGCCCCCCGACGGCATGCGCAGCGAGATCATCGAGATCGGCCTGTGCCCGCTGGAACTGCACACCGGCCGCCGCCTCGACAAGCGGTCCATCCTGGTCCGGCCGACCGTTTCGACAGTCAGCCCGTTCTGCACGCAACTGACGACCCTGACCCAAGCCGACGTGGACGCCGGCGCCCCGTTCACGATGGCCTGCGAAGTCCTGCGAAAAGAATACCACTCCCGCGACCGCGTCTGGGCCAGCTTCGGCGACTACGACCGGACGATGTTCCAGGAGCAGTGCAAGGCGACCGGCGTCGTGTACCCATTCGGGCCACGACACATCAACGTGAAGACTCTTTTTGCGATGAGCCGCGGGTTGCCGAGTGAAGTCGGCATGGCCGGGGCGCTGGAGTTATTGGGCATGCCATTGGAGGGGACACACCACCGCGGGCATGATGATGCGTGGAACATCGCGGGGATTTTGAATCACTTGGTGGGGCGGTTGCGACAGGGGTGATTTCTCGCAGTTGTTTAGCCGCGACGCGACGCTTTGGGAGTGGAGCGCGGACTCC
>JAYUGD010001115.1:0-3008 GCA_043767785.1 Zavarzinella sp.
GTGATCGAAGATGCCTTCGGCGCTCCGGCGACGAACCGCTACGGGTGCGAGGAATTGAGCCTCATCGCCAGCGAGTGCGAGGAACACGCCGGACTGCACCTCAACGCCGACTCGGTGTACGCGGAAGTGGTCCCCGACCCGGTTTTCTCGACGGCTCCCGGCGGCGGCCGGCTCGTCCTCACGGACTTGCTCAACCGAGCGATGCCGTTGATCCGCTACCAAGTCGGGGACGTGGCCGTGCCGAAGCGCGGGCCGTGCCCGTGCGGACGCGGCCTGCCCATGCTGGAGAGCGTGACGGGCCGGGAAGCCGACTACGTGTTGGCCCCGGACGGCCGGCTGATTTCCGGCATCTCCTTGACGGACCACTTCGCCACCGAAATTCGCGGGGCCACGCAGGTTCAACTGGTCCAGGACTCTCGCACGGCCCTGCGCCTGCGGATCGTGCCCGACGAGCGATTTGATGACGCTTCACGTGCCCGCGCGACCTCCCTCGCGCGAGAATTGTTCGGCCCCGCGATGCGGGCCGAGGTGGAACTGGTGGACCGCATCCCGCAGGAGCCGAGCGGCAAGTACCGCTTCTGCGTGTCGCCGGTGGCTGTCCAACACATCCGGGCGATGGGCCAATGACTCCGCGCGTCAGTGTCGTCATCGCCGCGAAGAATTACGGGCAATACCTGCCGTTGGCGCTCGACTCCGCGTTGGCCCAGACGGTCCTGCCCGCCGAAATCATCGTCATCGACGACGGCTCGACCGACGACACGCCGCGCGTGATCCAGCATTATTTGGCCAACCCCCTCATTCGGTCATGCCGGGTGAACGGCATCGGCGTGTGCCGGGCGAGGAACTTGGGGATCGAACTCGCCACGGGAGAGTTAATCGCCGTCCTCGACGCCGATGACGTGTGGGAGCCGACGAAACTCGAACGGCAACTGCCGTTGTTCGGCAACCCTTCCGTCGGCGTTGTCTATGCCCGCAGGACACTGATCGACCAAGCCGGTAAGCCGATCGAAGCCATGCAAACGGGACTGGCCCGCGGCGACGTTTTCAACGCATTGCTTCGCGCGAATCCCGTCTGCTTTTCGTCGGCGATCGTCCGTCGAAACGTCTTCGATCATCTTGGCATGTTCGACCCGTCCCTCTCGCTGGCCGTGGATTACGACCTCTGGCTACGGCTCGCGGCCCACTACCAGTTTGACTACGTGGACGAGCCGCTAGTGCGTTATCGCACGGGCCACGGAAATCTGTCCAGCCGCCTCGCGGAGCGGGTGGAGACGGTCTTTCACATTCTTCGGCGCACGTTGGGAAGGCGCGACTTGCCCGTGACGACCGATCCGGCCGCCGTCAAGGAGGCGTGGGGGTCCACGTGCCGCAGCATGGGGTACGCGGTCCGGCGGAAAAATCGCTGGGCGTCGGCCAAGTGGTATCTGAAAGCGGCCTCGCACGACGGCCAGTGGGCGCGGTCACTAAAGTCGGCCGCGGGGTCGCTGCTCGGGAAATGAGGGCGCGGTCACTCTCGGCGCTCATATTCGGTGAGTCCGGTGTCGAGTAAATTCCCCTTGCCCCGAAACCGCGGCTGCGGCTATCCTCACATCCGTGAAATTCTTTTCCCACCACCGCGGCCGCCGCGCGGCTCACGCCCGAAAAGCCGTCGCTTGGCTCTTGGCGACGCTGACCGTCTTGAACGTCGGTCTCGCCCTCCTGTTAGACCAGAGTGGCCCGGCCCTCCGTGACCCGGAATACCACGCCATCGCGAATGCGTTGCGGGCCAAAAGGGTCGAAACACCGGCCGCGAAACTGACCCTCGTCCTCGGCAGTTCGCGCGTGGCTTTGGGTCTGGACGCCGGCCGACTCTCCACGCCATCGACGACCGTGTTCAACTTCGGCATGCCGGGCGCCGGCCCGTACATGATGAACATTTACTGGGACCGCTTAACCGCCGAGGGAATTCGGCCGGATTCGGCGGTCATCGAATTGATGCACCCGTTTTACAACGCCGCCCACCGACAACTCGATGTCGGCTTTCTGGACTCGTCGCGGCTGAGTTTTTCAGAGGCGAAGGGGTTGATCGACGATGGCTACCCGGCCGCGGGGCCGCTCCGGCGGCTGGGAATCGCCCG
Organism: Zavarzinella sp.; assembly: GCA_043767785.1. Taxonomy (GTDB): domain Bacteria; phylum Planctomycetota; class Planctomycetia; order Gemmatales; family Gemmataceae; genus Zavarzinella. The sequence continues at coordinate 2,118 of JAYUGD010001115.1, forward strand.
CGTGTTCCCCGGCACCCGGCACGGGTTGGACCTCGCCGAACACTTAGGGCTGGAAGCCCTGACGGCCCGCCGCGACAAGGAGCGTGTGGAATACAAGGCGGACGACTTCGGGTACCGGCCGCGGTTTTACCCGCCGGAGGGACGCGAGAAGTTGCGAACCTTGGCCCACGGCCAGTACAACCCCTTCTACCCGACCTTCAAGCCGAACCCCGTGCCGATCAATCGACTGCGCGACCTCATCCGCAAGATGCAGGCCGGCGGCGTCAACGTCACTTTGTTGCTTACTCCGGAGGGGAGTGAATTCCGCTCGCTGATGTCGCCGGAGATGGCGACGGCGATCAACGAGTTCGTCGCCGGCATGGTGGCCGAGTTTGCCGTGAAAGTAATCGACGCCCGCGATTGGTTGCCCGACGAGGCGTTTTACGACCAGCACCACCTTTTGCCGGACGGCGGCCAAGCGTTCGCGGAGCGGCTCAAACCGTTGCTGCCGTAAGTCATTTCTCGGGTCGGCCGCGTGATGCCGGGGCGGCGGTGGGTCATACACTATCCCCACATCATTTTGCCGCGAAGCGTATGCAAACAGTCAATTTCAACTGCCCGCACTGCGGGAACCTCATGGCCGTGGGCATGAACCTTCTCGGCCGGAACGTGCGCTGCCCGCACTGCAAGGCCGTGGTGCAAGCTCCGACCGCCGCCGGCGAGCCGATGTCTTCCCCCGGTTTGGGCCGCGTCCCGATGAAGGCGCCCGAACTGAAAGCCCCGGAGCCGATGGCCGCCCCGCTGCCGCAGTTCAAACTGCCGGAAAAGGACACGGAGGCCCCGGAGAGCATCTTCGGCGAAGTCCACGAGGAAGACCTCTTCGGCACCGAGCCGCCGCGGCCGACGATGTTG
>JAYUGD010001116.1:0-3004 GCA_043767785.1 Zavarzinella sp.
GTGTTGGAGTTTGTCGGAGACGGCCTGGTCGGTGACGGGAATGACGGCCCGGCGCTTGCGGTGGGCGGCGTGTACGCTGGCGTCGATCCGCAGGACGACCGCCATCATGAGCTCGAACAGTTGCGAGAAGAGCAGGTTCTTGTGGTATTGCTCCCGGGCGACCGCGCGGAACAACTGGTCGAGCCGCTGGGGCCGGAACAAGCGTTCCAGCGTCAGCCGGGCCATGACGCCGATCGGCGTCTGCTTCACGAACGGATCAACCGGGGACGGCATCATGCCCGGCTCTCCAACGGCGAAGTCCTAACGATCCACTATGCTTACCGTTAGGACGAACACATCACCTTGGAAGCCCTGCCCCGAGAGGGTGAAGAACAGTCGGTCGAAGCGCTCTTCACTTGGGCAGGACGAAGCACGCCAGGTGGCCGTCCTTGTCTCGGCACAGGATCTGGCCGTCGGCGAGGGCGACGTGCGGCCACGCGAACGCCTTGAAGATGCCGTCCTTCACGGCAAGCTCCTCGTACTTTTTCGGGGACCGCCCGGCCCCCTCGACGAGCGCGAGCTTGCCGTTGTGCCCGTACACGACGACGCGGCCGTCAGCGGTGACGGCGCACGACCCGGCCTCGCCGAAGGCGCCGCCTTCCCACCGCAAGTCGCCGGTTTCCCAGTCCAGGCACCGGACGCGGTGCCACGAGAAGTAGACCGAATCGCCGTGGATGACCGGCGAGCACACCTTCGACGGCGTCTTCTTCCGCCACACTTCTTCGGCCCCGGCCAGCGTGATTTTCAATTTCACGATCACGCTCTGGTTGTACGCCGAGGTGACGAGGACGTGGTCGCCGCGGGCGGCCGGGCAGGGGATGTTGCAGTCCCCGTCCGTCACCCACGGGAACACGGCGGCCGTCTTGCCGCGGTTGGCCGGGTCGAGGCGGATGACGGCCAAGTTCCGCTGCGTCAGCACGGCGACGCACGGCACGCCCTCGACCGTCAGCGGCGTCAGGCCGCCGGTGTGCCCGGCCTCGTCTTTCAGGGCCGAGGCCCAGACTTCCTTGCCGGTCCGCTTGTCGAACGCGACGACCGACCCGCGGGCCGTCGAGCCGACCTCGACGATCAGCCAATCCCCGTGGACCAGCGGGCTGGCCGTGTACCCGTAGTCGCGGTGGAAGAATCGCGTGAGCTGCGGCCGCCGGCCCGCCTTGTAGTCGTCGTACAGGTTGAGGCTCCACACCTTCTTGCCGGCCGCCGCGGTGTCCCAACAGGTCAGGCCGCCGTCGACGCCGAGGGTGTACAGCAGGCCCGTGCCGGCGTCGAACTCCGGCGTGGCCGACGGCCCACCGTAGAAGTCGTCGTCCCCCATGTGGACGCGGCCGTACTTCGGGGCCTTATACTCGGCCTTCCACACGTCCTTGCCGTCGGCGGCATCCAGGCAGCGGACGGCGTCTTTGCCGGCCTCCCATCCGTGGACGTACACGCGGCCGCCCACGGCCAACGCGCCGCCATTCCCAATGCCGACGCTGGCCGTCCACGCCGGCGCGGCCGTCAGCCACGCCCGGCCGGCGACCCACCGGGACGGCTCGGCCGTGACGCCGTCGCGCGTCGGCCCCCGCCAGTGCGGCCAGTCCCCGGCGAACGCGGGGGCGGCGACTCCGACGGCCAGGCAGACGGCGAGACGGTTCATCGGGGGTGGTTCCGGGCGAGGACGTGGGGGCGGTCAGGTGGGTGTTGTTAGGATAGCCGGCTGATTTTCCCTTCGCCACCGCGTTCTTCCGTGACTCGCGGTGAATAACCGCCGCGGCCGACCCGTCTGTGGTGCGATTCCGTTTTTCCGATGCCCCTCGGCCCACATACATGCCGCAGACTGATGACACTCCTCGCCGGCCGCGTTTTTATTACGGCTGGGTCGTCCTGATCGTCGCGGCCGTCGCCATGACGGCCACGCTCCCCGGCCGGACGCACGGCCTCGGCCTCGTCTCCAAGCCGCTGATGGCGGACCTCGGCATCAGTGAGGTGACGTACACCTTGGTGAACTCGTGGGCCGTCGTCATCGGGGCGGCGTTCTGCTTCCCCGTCGGCCGGCTGATCGACCGCGTCGGGGCGCGGGGCGTGTTGGCCGGGGTGGCGGCCGCGCTCGGGGCGGCCGTGCTGCTGATGGCCCAAGTCTCGACCGTCCTGTGGCTGGCCGTCACGCTCACGCTGGTCCGCGGACTGGGGCAGGGGGCGCTCTCCGTCGTCAGCATGGCGATGGTCGGCAAGTGGTTCATGCGCCGGCTCGGCCTGGCGATGGCCGTGTTCACGGTGTTGTTGTCGGTGGGGTTCATCGCCTCGACGCTCGGCGTCGGCGGGGCCGTCGGGCAATTCGGCTGGCGAAACACGTGGGCCGGCGTCGGCGTCGCCTGCCTCGCGCTGGCGGTCGTTGGCTGGCTGATTGTCCGCAGCACGCCGGAGTCTGTTGGCCAAGTGCCGGACGTCCCCGCGGACGAAACGGCCACATCAATTGATGTGCCGCTGGCCGCCGCCCTGCGGTCGCCGGCCTTCTGGGCCTTCACGGCGTCCGCCGCGCTGTTCAACTTCGTCTGGTCGGCGATCACACTCCTGAGCGAGTCGCTGACGGCCGACCGCGGCCTGGGCCACGACGCCTACGTCCAAATGATGGGCATGATGGTCGCCGGCGGCCTGCCCGCCAATTTGCTCTGCGGCTGGCTGGCCCCCAAGGTCGGCCTCGGCCGCCTCCAACTCGCCGGCATGACGGCCCTCGCCGCCGCGATGGCCGCGTACCCGCACCTGACGACCGAGACGCACGCCCTGCTGTATGGCCTCGCCTTGGGCGCCGCGGGCGGCGTCGTCACCGTCGTCTTCTTTACCGTGAACGGGGAACTGTTCGGCCGCCGCCACTTGGGGGCGATTCAGGGGACGGCCCAACTCGTCTCTGTGCTGGCCTCCGCGGCCGGGCCGCTCGTGTTGGCGTTTGTGCGGGAACGGACCGGCGCGTCCGACGTGTTCTTTGACG
>JAYUGD010001117.1:0-3003 GCA_043767785.1 Zavarzinella sp.
TGTCTTCTTGGCGGCCTTGGCGTCTTGGCGGCTAAATTAGTGCTTCAGTCCACCTTCTCGAACCGCAGGACCGTCTGGCCCTCGTGTTCGACCGTCTCAATGAACATGGCCAGCGGGCGGACCCACCAGCCGCTGTCTTCGTAGAGGGGGCGGTAGACGACCATCGGCTCCATCGTCTCGCTGTGGCGGGCGGTGCCCATCACCTCGTACTGCTTGCCTTTGAAGTGCCGGTACTTGCCGGGGGCGGGGGCCGGGATCATTATTTCACCACCATGCGGTCGAGGAAGGCTTTGTTCGAGCCGGATTTTTCCATTTGCTTCAGCAACGATTCCATCGCCGGCACCGGCTTGAGGCTCATCAGGTGCCGCCGCAGCAGGCTGACGCGGGTCAGCACGTCGGGCGGGAGGATCAACTCCTCCTTGCGGGTGCCGCTCTCGGCCAAGTTGATGGCCGGGAAGATGCGGCGATCCGCCAACTCGCGGTTCAGGACGCACTCCATGTTGCCGGTGCCCTTGAACTCTTCGAAGATTACGTCGTCCATGCGGCTGCCGGTCTCGACCAGGCACGTCCCCATGATGGTGATGGCGCCCCCCTCGTCGAAGGCGCGGGCCATGCCGAAGAGGCGCTTCGGGATGTCCAAGGCCCGGCTGTCCACGCCGCCGGACATCGTCCGGCCGCTGGTGCCGGCGGTCTTATTGTAGGCGCGGGCGAGGCGGGTCAGGCTGTCCAACAGCACGAAAACTTGCTGGCCCTGCTCGGCGAGGCGCTTGGCCCGCTCCATCACCAGTTCGGCGATGCGGACGTGGTTGCTGGCATCGTTGTCGCTGGTGGACGCGATCACGTCCCCCTTGATCGTCCGGCGCATCTCGGTCACTTCCTCGGGGCGCTCGTCCACGAGGAGGACCATCAACTTCATTTCGGGGTGGTTGGTGGCGACGGCCTCGGCGATGTGGCCCAAGATCACCGTCTTGCCGGTGCGGGGCGGGGCGACGATCAGGCCGCGCTGGCCCTTGCCGATGGGGCAAAACAGGTCCATCACGCGGGTCGTCAGCGGGCCGCCGGGGAGTTCCAGGTTGACGCGCTCGTGCGGGTCGATGGCGGTGAGTTCGTCCCAGTCCCGGTACTTCACCGTCTTGGGGCTTTCGCCCTCGATGGTGTCCACGCTGGTCAGGCGCGGGCCGGTGGACCCCTTCTTGGGCGGCTCCACGGGGCCGCGGAGCATCATCCCCTTGCGGAGGGAGTGGCGCTGGATGAGGGGGGCCGGCACGTACGGGTCGCTCGTCTGGGCGGCGTAGTGCTTGTTGGGGTTCCTCAGGAAGCCGAACCCCTTGGGGTGGACTTCGAGGACGCCTTGGGTGGTCATGTGGTCTTCTGCGGTCATCGTTTCTTTCTTCCGATCAAGTCAAGTCGTGGACGGCCCCGGGCCGCAGAAATGAGGGCGGCCGGGGAGACCGCCGGGCTTGCCGGGCGGTCGGACACTCGAACAGGGTAAGCGAATCAAGTCGTCATGTGTGGTCACGCGCCGCGGTGAGGCGGCCCGTGGCGGGTGAAAAGCAAATTACCGGAGGCCGTTGTGATCCCCCACGCGGCCGGTCTTGCCAATGGTATGTCGGCGTGGAGAGAGATAGCAAGAGTGGGTGGGCCATCCCATCCGTGATAGTCTTCGACTATTTGAATTCATCTTAGCACGAAAAGCAAGCCGAGTTTGCAAATTCTTTCGCCCCGACGATTTCTTACAATTCCTCGATGGCACAAACATACGACGTGATCGTGATTGGGGCCGGCGGCATGGGCTCGGCCGTCGCCTTCGAATTGGCCCGCCGCGGCCGCTCGGTCCTGGCCCTCGAACAGTTCCCCCTCGTCCACTCGTTCGGCAGTTCGCACGGGCACACGCGCATCATCCGCAAGGCCTACTACGAGCACGCGGATTACGTCCCCCTGCTGCACCGGGCCTACGAGCGCTGGCACGACTTGGAGCAGCGCACCGGCAAACACCTGCTCACGCAGTGCGGCTGCCTGAGCCTCGGGACCATGCAAAGCGAAGTCGTCCGCGGCGTGCTGTCGGCCGCCTCGCAACACCGGCTGGACGTGGAGTACCTCGACGCGGCCACGTTGAAATCGACGTACCCGCAGTTCACGGCGCCGGGGGACTTCGTCGGCGTGTGGGAGCGGTCGGCCGGGTTCCTGTACGTCGAGGATTGCGTGCAGGCCCATTTGGACGCCGCCATCGAGTTCGGGGCCGACATCCACACGGAGGAGACCGTGCTGGACTGGGCCGCGGACGGCGACGCCGTGGAAGTGACCACCAGCGCGGGGACGTACTCGGCCGCCAAGTTGGTCATCACCGCCGGGGCGTGGCTGCCCGAATTGCTGAAAGAAGTCGGCCACCCGTTCACGGTGATGCGGCAAGTGATGTGGTGGATTCAGCCGCGCGAGGCCGCCGACTTCCGGCGGGACCGCTTCCCGATTTTTCTGGCCGACACGCCGGCCGGGACGTTCTACGGCCACCCGATGATCGACCCGCGCGGCGTGAAACTCGCCCGGCACTACGGGGCCGAGGAACTGGCCGGCCCCGCCGAGGTGAACGACACCGTCGTCGAAGAGGACGAGCCGCCGGTCCGGGACTTCTTGGCCAAGTACCTGCCGGCCGTGGACGGCGAGGTCGGCGAATCCCAGACGTGCATGTACACCCTCACCCCGGACCGGCACTTCGTGCTGGACGTCCACCCGGAACACCCGAACGTCTCCTTCGCCGGCGGGTTCAGCGGCCACGGGTTCAAGTTCGCCTCCGTGGTCGGCGAGATCATGGCCGACCTCGCCGACAAGGCGGGCACCGACCTGCCCATCGGCATGTTCAACATCGCCCGCCTCCTCGGTGAACGGCCGGCGGTTGAATAGAGTAAGATCGCCGTGAAGCCGGAGCCTTCGGAGCGTAGTACGGATCCCGTCTTGTTAGCCGCGACTCGGAGGCTTTGCGCAGAGGAGCGCGTCCAGAGGCTGTCG
>JAYUGD010001118.1:0-2997 GCA_043767785.1 Zavarzinella sp.
TCATTGACCGGCGCCCCGTTGGGGCAAAACCCATCTCTCGCACTTTCCCGGGGCGTTCCGCCCCGGGCTATTCTCCCGCGCCCCGTTGGGGCGAAAACCAAGCATTGCGCGGGAATTGAACAACTCGCGTTCACAGCGTCGTGACCGACCAGTTCACTAGCTTGCCATCCTCGTACGGCATCACGCCGTGGAACGGCCGCCCAACGGGGTCGAACATCAGCGGCAGGAAATGCCGGTCCCCGGCCCAGAGGTTCAACTCCGGCACGCGGGCGACGTCGACCCACTCCAACTTCCCTTCCGCGTTTTCGGTGAACGGCGTGCCGGTAAACGCCGTGACGCGGAAGAGGAAGCCGAACCAGTCTTGGCCGTCCTTGCCGAAGCCGGGCCAACTGACGGTGCCGCGGAGTTCGAGGGCGTCGCACGCGATGCCGGCCTCTTCGCGGATCTCCCGCCGCATGCCGCTGACCACGTCTTCGCCCGCGTCCAATTTGCCGCCGAGGCCGTTGTACTTGCCGAAGTGGTGGTCGTCCGGCCGCTTGTCGCGGCGGACGAGCAGCACGCGCGCCCCGTCCGGGGAGAAGACGTAGCCGAGCGTGGCGAGGACGGGCGTGTACGGCATGGGGTCAGACGGTCGGGATGTCCTTGAACTTGGCGAGGATGGCCCGCACCTTCTTCACCTCGTCGAGTTCGATGCCCTCGCGGCGCGGCAGTCGGCGCTCGATGGAGTCCAAGAGCGTCTCCCACATGTCGCGGGACGGGTTCTTCCACGCTTCCCACACGCCGCGGCGCTCCCGCCGGCAGGCGAACTGCCACTTCCCGGCGAAGTGCTCGGCCTTGACGAACCGCTTCAGGCCGGTGTTCGGGTCGGTGTCGGTCCACTTGATGTCCATACGGAAAGTCTAGCGGCCGGGCGGCCAATTCGGAAGGACGGCCGGCCCGAAGTTGGCCGGGGAACGCTTGTCACCCGCCGGGCGGGCCGTTATAGTATCCCTCAACGGTGGATGTAGCTCAGTTGGTTAGAGCACTGGATTGTGAATCCAGACGTCGCGGGTTCAAGTCCCGTCATTCACCCTTCCGCCTTCTTTCTTCTCGCCGTCGCTCTGGGCGTCCCCCTCGCCCCAAATACCATTTCGCACACGTGCCCCGTGACGGCCACGGTTGGCGATCACGTCAGGAGAGCGCCGTTCGTCGCTTTTCGCTCCGCGAAAAGTCAGGCTCCTCGCCTGAGTCGCCTGCACCCGTGGGGGGAAGGCCACTCTTTTCGCGGAGCGAAAAGCGACAATGCTTGCGCCCGGTCGCATTCTTTCCGCACCCTTTAACTCCCGTGGTAGACCGGGTACGCGAGCGAGCCGGCCGGCCCGGCGGTGACGGCGGCGGGCAAGGCCGTCCCGTTCCAGCGGCCGGCGTCCGCGTCGGCCACCTTCTCGGCGGACAGCGCCGGGGCCGTACTCACGGTGACGCCGCCCAAGTCGTTGACGACCGTGACGCGGTCGCGGGCGTCGCCGTTGGTGTTCACGCGCACCTCGCGCAGGCCGCCCCCGGTGACGCGGCGGACTTTGCCGTTCACCCGGACCTCGATCACGCCGCCGTCGAGTTGTTCGATCTCGACGCGGTCGGCCGCCCCGGCGGTGGTGATGGCCATCACGCCCGCCGCGCTCGTGTCCACGGTGAACGTCGGGGCCGCGAACGCGCTGACGAGGCCGAACGCCTTCGCCATCGACGTGAAACTGTTCTGCGGGTCGTTGTTCGCGCCGGCCGTGGGGCCGTGGTTCGAGTACTCGTTGTACGTCACGTCGTTGAACGACGTGTTGGCCAGCCACAAGTTTTGGTCGCTGGTGCTGTACCGCAGCCCCATGCTCTCCTTCTCCAGCCCGTTCCCCGTCAGCGTGTTGACGTGCCACAGGCCGAACGTGTGGCCGGACTCGTGCAGGGCCACGTCGGACAGGGCCAGCGCCGTGTCGGCCGCGTTGCCCCAGTCCTCGTTGCCGACGAAGGCGATGTCCGTCTTGTTGTTGTTGCCGATGTCGATGTCGCAGGCGATGTGGTAGGCGTTGTTCTCCAAGTCGGACTGCCCGAGGAAAACCGTGGTGGCGAACTGGTTCTCGACCGGCGCCCCGACGTGCCGGACCACCTTGATGCCGAACTTGCGCAGGTCTTCCTGCAGGTACTGCATCATCAGGCTGATGATCTGCTCCCGCTCCCCGGCGCGGGGCGTGCCGGCCATGAACTTCTTGACGTGGATGCCGTCGTGGGCGGAGTCGAAGTACTCGGGCGCGTCCGGGAACAAGGCCCAGTCGGGCGAGAACCGGAGCAAGGCCTTGTGCGAGATCGTCCCGCCGTCGAAGTTCAGGTACAGCGTCCGGCTGCCGTGCGGGATGGGCGTCGCGTTGATGTCAATCGACAGGTTGTAACTCGGGTTCGTCGCCCCGTTGAAGCCGTAGGCGTTGACGTAGTACGTCCCCCCGACCAGCGTGTCGAGGGAGACCGTCTCCGCGTCGCCGCTGCCCGTGGACGCGCGGACGAGGTTGCCTTGGGCGTCGAACAGTTTCAGGTCGATGTCGCCTTGGGAATTGGTGAACGTGATCTGAACCTGGCTGCCGACCCCGGCCAAGCCCGTATAGCTGAACTTGAACCAGTCAGCCTGGTCCCGCATCGCCAGCCCGGTGACATCCTTGACGACCTTCACCAGCCCGAGATTCTTGGCCGTCGCGGACGTGTCGTTGCTCTCGAACGTGTCGTCCGCGCCGGCGGTGGTGATCTTCCACGCGTACTTGCCGAGCAGCGTCCCCGTGTCGTTCGTCACGCCGAGGAAGTACTTCTGCCCGGCGACAACCGCGGTCACGAACTCGCTGTCCGTTTCCACGCCGGAAACGTCGTCGTTGTAGGCCAGGCGGTTGCCGGCCGAATCGAACAGGGCGGCGACGGGGTTCAGGTTCCCGGTCGGGGTGGTGATGTCGAACTGGTACGAGCCGGAGGTCGGGGCCGTGAAGGCGAAGT
>JAYUGD010001119.1:0-2992 GCA_043767785.1 Zavarzinella sp.
GGATGTTGTACGTGTAAAATGCCCGTCATGGCGACCGATCTCGATTCCGGCATCAGCGCGCGTGCAGAACGGATCAAGGCGAGCGGGGGGCGTCAGCCCCCTGAAAACCCCGCACCCACCTGCGACTATTGCCAAGGCCCGGTCCTCGGCCAAGGGTTATCCGGCCGGGCGTGGGCCGACAAGCCGGCCGCCCGGTACTGCTGTTTCGGCTGCCTCAGCCTCGGGGAACACCGCCCCGCGGCCAAATCCACTTCCCAACGCTTCAACGGCCTCGCCCTACGCATCGGCATCGCCTTGGTGGTCATCGCCCAGTCGATGATCCTCTCCCTCGGCGTGGCGATGGAAGCAACCACGTCGCGGGAAGACAAGCTGTTGGTGTACGGCGGCGTCCTCCTCGGCACGCTGATCGTCTTCGCCCTGTTGGGCGTTCCGCTCGTCCGCTCGGCGTGGGCCGAGTTGCGGGCCGGGTTCGTCACATTGGAAAGCCTGTTCCTGCTCACGATGGCCGGGGCGTTCGCCGCGTCCATGCAGTCGTTCCTCACGAACTCCGGGCCAGTTTATTTTGAAGTCGTGTCCGTCATCCTCGTGGTGTACTCGCTCGGCAAGGCGATCACGGCGCGGGCGAAACAGTCGGCCATCGGCGGGACGCGGGCGTGGGCCGACGCGCTGGCGACGTGCCGGTTAATTGAGCGCGGAGCCGTGCGGGAGACGCCGGTGACGGAGGTCGTCCCCGGCGACGTCGTGGAAGTGCGGCCCGGCGCCCTCTTTCCCGTGGACGGCGTCATCGAGGCGGGGACCGGGTTCGTCTCCGTCGCCGCCATGACCGGGGAGCCGTTCGCCGTCGTGAAGCGGCCGGGCAGCCCAGTGTTGGCCGGGTGCATTTCCCAAGAGGCACTGTTCCGCGTGCGGGCGACCAAAGCGGGGACGGCCCGACAGGTGGACCACTTGATCGCGGCCGTCGAAGAAGCTCGGTCAGTCCCGAGCGCCAGTCAAACGCGGATCGACCGCCTCAGCGCCCGCGTCTTCCCGCTGCTGATCCTCGTCGCCGTCGGCACGTTCGCGTATTGGACGGCGGAAGTTGATTGGCAACGCGGCCTGTTCAACGCGATGTCGGTGCTGCTCGTCGCCTGCCCGTGCGGTCTCGGGTTGGCGACGCCGTTGGTGGTGTGGGGGACGCTGGCCAAACTCGCCGAGTGGGGCTTCGTCGTCCGCACCGGCGACGTGGTCGAGCGACTGGCGACGATTGACACCGTGGCCTTCGACAAGACCGGCACGTTGACGGACGATCGCTTCACGCTGGCCGACATCGCCCTCGCCGACGATCCCGGCCGGCCGCAACCCCGCTGGCTCGGCTGGCTGGCCGCCGTGCAGGCCCGCAGTTCGCACCCGATGGCCAAAGCCTTCGCCGAGGCCACGGCACTGGAGACGCCCATTCAAGTGTCGGAAGTGCGGGCCGTCCCCGGCTGCGGCATCGAAGCCACGCTGGAAGACGATGGCGAGCACCACCTCCGCATCGGCCGCCCAGAGTGGATCGCCGCCCCGACGGAAGACGCGGACGCTTTGCTGACCGAACTGTCCGACGGCGCCGGCCAGCGCGTGGACTGCGAGGCCGACGGCCGGCTGGTCGCCGTCGCCATCCTGCGGGAACGGCTGCGCGACTCGGTCCCGCTGGCGCTGGAACACCTGGCCGACCTCGGCGTCGGCGTCCGCGTGTTGACCGGGGACGCCGCCGACCGGGCCGCCATCACCACGATTGCCGCCGCGGAGGCCGGGATGTTGCCGGCCGGGAAGACCGGGCGCGTCAAGCAATTGGAAGCCGACGGCCACGCGGTGCTGATGGTCGGCGACGGCATCAACGACGCCGGCGCCCTCAGCGCGGCCACCGTCGGCATCGCCCTCGCCTCCGGCACGGACCTCGCGGCCCGCGCCGCCGACGTGACGCTCTACCACGCGGACCTGCGCGCGGTGCCGTGGGCGATTGCCCTTGGCCGCGAGGCGAAGCGGGTCATCACGCGCAACCTGTGGGTCGCCGCCGGCTACAACACGCTCGGCGTGACACTCGCCGCCACGGGGCATTTGCACCCGATTGCCGCCGCGTTCTTAATGGTCGGCTCCAGTCTGTATGTGGCGTGGTCGGCCGCCCGCGTCGGGGTTGCGGGTGAGCCGTCATGCCACAAGCCGCGGACCCGGCCGGCCGTGTCGTGGGGCGTCCCCGTCTCGCACGCCTTGGCGGTGATCCTTCAGGGGGTGGTCCTCGTCGGTTTGCTCGGCCTGCCTGCTTCGCCGGCCCAATGGCTGATCGTCGGGGCGGTCATTGTCGGAGTGGCGTCGGCCGTCGCGTGGTCACGCTGGGATCGAATCCCGCACGCGGCGGACATGGCCTACGGGATGCTCACGCTCGGGAACCTCGGCATGGTCGCCGGCTGGTGGGCCGACGCCGGCTTCCGGCCGCTGCAACGGGCCGACTGCGAGTGCGCGGCCCTGTTCCACGGCGTCCTGAAGCCGTGGATGTGGCTCGGCATGTGGGCCGGCGGCATGATAGCGATGGCCGCCCTCGGCAAGACCCCGCACGGCAGCCGTCGCCATCAATGGAGCATGTACACCGGCGGCAACGTCGGCACGGCCATCGGCATGCTGGCCGGCGGCTGGCTGGCCGCCCTACTCAATGTGGGCAGTGTCCGCGTCGGCGCCGTCCTCAGTTTGGCCGGCATGACGGCGGGAATGCTCGCCGGAATGGCCCTCGGCACGGCCCTGACGGAAGAATCCCTCCGCCGATTTGCAACAATCCGGCAAAAACCCCGCGCGAACCCGTGACGACTTGACCTGTCCGTGTATCATACCCTTTGTTCACTGGACGCGGCGTGGAGCAGCCCGGTTAGCTCGCCAGGCTCATAACCTGGAGGTCGTAGGTTCAAATCCTACCGCCGCAACTCTGAAACCCCCGGCAATTAAGGTTTTACGGAAAGCCTTTTTTACCGGGGGTTCATCGTTT
>JAYUGD010001120.1:0-2990 GCA_043767785.1 Zavarzinella sp.
CGTAAGCGACGCCCATGGGCGCCGTGGCCGGGCGGCGCGAGCCACTCTCGGGCGAACGGTTGGGCGTCGCTTACGCAGCCGCCTCTGACGGAATTCAGACGGGCGTTCGCCGGTCGCGGGGTCCGGCCCGCGCTCCGCCGCGAAGACTCCGCGTCGCGGCTTCACGGGGTTCTAATTTCGCGTTCGATGCCACCCCGCCCAAACCCCACGCGATTGTCTTGTCCACGCATGCCAACACAACCGGATAGTTTGCCGCGTATTCGACCGCTAGCCCGAACCCGTCGGATTGCCAAGAATTCGCCGAATCGGTCGCGCGCACTGGCAGAGTGGCTGGCAGACCTTCACAATTGGGCGGTAATCACGCGATTTCCCGAGCGAATCATGCCTATTACGCCCGGCGCAGGCGACGCTTTTGCCCGTGAAGTCGAACCCTCGAAGACTCGGTTCGCCGGCCGCCGCTGGGCGAGAGGCCCAAGACCGCTTAAAAGCGGGACTCCAACCCCGCCCCCGCGCGAGTGATTGGAGTCGTTTGCCCAAGACCGCGTGAACGCGGGACTTCAACGCGACCGCCGGACAGCGTTGTGGTTAACGATGGGCGGCTTTGCGGGCGGGGGTTCTCGCCGCATTTTCGCGCGACGGCACGTCACCTGCGGGATAAAACTCTTTTCATTGGCGTGGCCGCGGCCGGGCGGCGGCGGCGGTCGGAGGGCAAACCCGTGAACATTGATCTTCGCTCCCTCGGGACGCATCTGGCGGCCGTGTCGCGCGTGACCATGCGGTCCTTCCGGCGGACGATCCTCGTGGCGGCGTTCGCCGGGGGCGTCTTGGCGGGGCTGTCCTATTACTTCCTGCGCGACCACCATTGGGCCTACGGCGTCACGGCCGCGGTCGTCGCCCTCGCCGAGGCGGCGGCGGTCGGCGTCGTCCTCGGCGTCAAGCGCGCGGCGGCGGCGGCGGTCATGTACGCCTTCGGGACGCTGCGCGTCGGCGGGTCGCTGGTGCGCGTGGTCTTCGAGCGCATTCTGGGCGTCCGCGCGGAAGACGGCGGCATGCGAATTGTCCACGGGCTGGCGCCGGTGCCGGCGGACCAGGCGGACGAAATGCTGACCGGGGCCGTCCGCAGTGTGACCGCGGACGAGCACGGCGGCTTCGTGCGGCGGGCGACGCAAGGCCGCCTGCTGGAGGCCGTCCGCAAGTTCACGCAGGAGCGCATCCGCGTGGACGGGGCGGCCGGCCACGGCGGCGTCGATCTGCTCGCGTTGAAGGAAAAGCTGGAGCGGACGGTGGACGACGGGCTGGTCAAGAAAGTCCGCGGCGAGATCCGCTGGGCGACGGCCGTGGCCGCCGTCGGCCTGCCGCTGCTCGTCGCCGCCCAAACGTGGCTCGTCCTCTTGTTGCTCCAGCCCAAGGAGTGACGGACTACACAATGAACTCTCCGCTTCGGTGAGGGAGGTGAGGTAATCGGCCGGCCGCCGCGCGTCTCCCCGTGCGTTTGCCTATCATTTCCCCACCGCCCCTCTCCTCCCGGACCAACCATGAATTTGCGCATCGCATCGGCCCTCTTCTGCCTCGTCAACGGCGCGGCCTTCGCCGCCGACTTGCCGGCCATCCCGGCCAAGTCCATCGCCGAGAAGAAAGAACTCCTGTTCTCCGACGACTTCGAGGGCGCCGAGCCGGCCAAGGTGTGGCACAAGGTCGTCCCGACGTTCGCCGTCGAGAAGGGGACGCTCAAGGGGACGCAGACCCGCGACAAGACGGCGCCCGCGGCCGACGGCAAGCCGGCCGTCACCGCCCACGCGGCCGTCCACGGCCTGGAAATCCCCACCAAGGACAGCGTCATCGAGGTCAAGATTAAATTTGAAGGCGCCTCGCTGATCGACGTGGAGTTCGACGACCGCAAGTACGAGGGCGCCCACTACGGCCACCTGTGCCGGGCGCAGGTGCGGCTGAACGGCGTCACCCTCACCGACGAGCGCGACGGCGGCATGCGCAACGACATTTACGAAATGAAGAAAGACCCCGCCAAGAAGGCCGAGGTCGCCAAGCTCATCGCCGGCCGCAGCGTCACTTACCCCGCCAAGCTGGAAGCCGGCAAGTGGTACACCCTCGTCGTCGAGACCGTCGGCGACGAGATGCGCGTCACCATTGACGGCAAGCCCGCCGGCTACCTCAAGTCGTCCGGCATCGGCCACGCCACCAAGAGCAAGATCGAACTCGGCGTCGCCGGCAAGGACGGTCACTTCGACGACATCAAGGTGTGGAGCGCCGAGGCGGCGAAGAAGTAAGCGCGGCGGCGAGAAGCAATTGAGACGGAGTTATCCTAAAGCGGGGTTCAGAATGGTGTAGCGCGTGCGAGCGGGCCGGCGTCGCTTACCTCACCCCCCGGCCCCCTCTCCGAAGCGGAGAGGGGGAGCAAGTGGGCGACGGCCGTCTTACGTTTGGTCCCCCCTCTCCGCTTCGGAGAGGGGGTTAGGGGGTGAGGTAAACGGCCGGCGCCCGCGCGAAAACCGCTATATCCATCCGACCGCCGCTTCCTGACTCCGCCAAGGGACATTCGCCATGCGAAAGACGCTGGGGGCCGCCGGCCTGCTGCTCGGACTCACCCTCGGCTGCGGCGGCGACGCCGCGGACGCGGACGCCATCCCCGTGGCCGGCGCCGTCACCGTGAACGATCAGCCGGCCGGCAACGCCGTGGTCACATTCCGCCCGGACGGCGACACCAAGGGCAACGGCGGCGCCGGCGCCACCGACGCGACCGGCCGCTACGAGATTCTGACGCCGCAAGGCAAGAAGGGGCTGCTCCCCGGCAAGTACAAGGTGACGGTCAGCCGCCGGCTCAACCCGGACGGCTCCCCGCCGGACCCCAAGGAAATGCCCATCGAGTCGAAGGCCCGCGAATCCCTCCCGCCGAAGTACGCAGATGCCGCCAAGACGGAACTGACCGCCACCGTCGCCGCCGGGGACAAGAAGGCGATTGACTTCCCGCTGAA
>JAYUGD010001121.1:0-2989 GCA_043767785.1 Zavarzinella sp.
CCCTCCTGTTCGTCACCGAAGAGGTCAGCGTCCAACGGCAGTTGTACCGCGGCGGGCAAATCCGGGAACACAACCGCCAAGTCCGCGAGTCGGGCGTCGGCGAGTTGCAGGAAGAGCGGGTAACGGACCTCGACCCGGAGTTGTGCCGCAAGCGCTACCAGGGGTTCAAGGAGACAAATTTCGACGCGCTCCAGTCGCTGCGGCAAATCTTCCACTTCCACTACATCGACGCCGAGGGGGACTTGGCCGAGGTGCAGCGCAACATCTTGCGAGAGTTCGCGTACCAGAGCACGCTGGAACTCAGCCCCGAGGTGTTCGACTTCATTCAGAACATTCCGCTGGCCACGCAGCTCGGCGTCCACGCCCGCCAAGATTTGATCCGCCGATTGGAGCAGTACGCGGAGGAGAATGAAAGCCTGTTCCGCGGCGTCGTGAAGTTGATCGAGACGAAGATCCTCCCCATCGTGCGCGCACACGCGATGTCGGGGCACGCCCAGATCAACAGTGAGGAAGAACTGCTGAACGACCCGCTCGCCCTGCGCATGGTGATCGACGTGCTGTGGGAGCGCGGCTTCCACGTCACGGTGGATATCCACCGCGTGGAAGTGCCGGAGCGGATCAACCCCGAAACATGGGAGATCACCTGCCGGACGAAAAAGGTGTTTCAGATCGAAGTTCGCTACCCGCCGTCCGATATTCGGCGCGGGCACTAATTTTCGACTGGCGAGAGGGGCCCGTTCCCCGGATAATCTCTTCACCCACCGGCCCCAGGCTCCCCGCCAATGTTTTCGCACCATTTCCCAACCCGCCGCCGCATGATGCAACTCGGCGGCATCGGGTGTCTCAACTTGTCCCTCCCTCAATTGCTGAAGGCCGACAAAAAGCCCGGAGTTCCGCGCAAGGCGGACGCCTGCATCGTGATCTTTCTCGACGGCGGGCCGAGCCACCTCGACATGTGGGACATGAAGCCGAACGCCCCGGCCGAGATCCGCGGGGAGTTTAAGCCCATCGCCACGTCGGTCCCCGGCCTGCAATTCGGCGAACACTTGCCGCGATTGGCGAGGCTGGCCCACGAGACGACGGTCATCCGCTCGGCCCACCACGGCGTCAACAACTCCCACGCGGCGGCCGTGTACGCCGCCCTGACGGGGCACGACCGCGGCGAGAACGGCGGCGGGACGAAGCCGACCGACTACCCGGCCATCGGCTCGGTCCTCGGCAAAGTGTACCCGCCGACGAAGCCGGTGATTCCTTACGTCTCCATGCCGTTCATCACGAAGGAAGGGGCCGGCGGCCCGCCGCAGCCGGGGTTCTTCGGCGGCTGGCTCGGCCGCACGCACGACCCGCTCTTTGTTCTCCGCGACGCCAACATTCCGGGCTTCCAGATCGAAGAACTTGCCCCGCCCGCCGACATCCCCTCGGACCGGCTGCGCTCCCGCCGCGACCTGCTCGGCTCTCTCCGCCACGACGCGGGCGACCGCATTGCCCGTGACATGAACGGCTTCCAGCACAACGCCTTCGACCTGCTGACCTCCCCGACGACGCAACAAGCCTTCCGCATCGACCAGGAGTCCGACCGCACGCGCGATTCCTACGGCCGGAACATCTACGGGCAAAGCACCTTGCTGGCCCGCCGCCTGATCGAAGCCGGCACCCGGCTCGCCTGTGTTTCATGGGCGCCCGACGCCAACGCGACGTGGGACACGCACGGCAACAACTTCGTCAGCCTCAAGACGAAACTCCTCCCGCAACTCGACGCGGCCGTGTCGTCCCTCCTGAATGACCTGTCGGCCCGTGGCATGTTGGAACGGACGCTGGTGGTGGTGATGGGCGAATTCGGCCGCAGCCCGAAGGTGAACCCCGGGGCCGGGCGGGACCACTGGAACTTCTGCTACAGCCTGATGCTGGCCGGCGGCGGCGTCAAGCGCGGCCACGTCTTCGGGGCCAGCGACAAGATCGGCGGCCGGCCGTCCAGCAACCCGGTATCGCCCGCCGACATCGTGGCCACCATCTACCAAACGCTCGGCATCCCCAAAGATTTGGAACTCCGCGACGGCCTCGACCGCCCGTTCGCCCTCGTCCCGTGGGGGGATGTCATCCCGGACGTGTTGGCGTAATTAGTGGAAAAGCCCATGCACGGCCGTGCATGGGCTTTCAGTGACTTCACCCCGAAAGGCTCTCCATGCGACACATACTTTGCTGCCTTCTCCTGTTGGCCGCCCCACTGGCAACAGCCGCCGATCGCGTACCGCTCGTCCTTGACCTGTGGCCCGGAGTGGCCCCCGGCGAGAAGGGGAACATCCCCGAAGAGAAGTTTGAAGAGCCGAAGCCGAACGAGAAGCAACCCGTCAAACGGCTCGGCAACGTCTCCAAGCCGACGATCACGATCACCAAGCCGCCGGCCGACATCGACACCGGGGCGGCCGTCATCGTCGCCCCCGGCGGCGGGTACACGATCCTCGCGTGGGAACACGAAGGGACGATGGTCGCCGACTGGCTGAACAAGATCGGCGTGACGGCCGTTGTGCTGAAGTACCGCGTCCCCCGCCGCCCGGACCAGCCGAAGGATGCGAGTCCCATCGGCGCGCTGCAAGACGCCCAACGGGCCGTCGGCCTCGTGCGCAGCAAGGCGAAGGACTTGAAGATCGACCCCGCCCGCATCGGCATGCTCGGCTTCTCGGCCGGCGGCCACCTGACCGCGTGGGCCAGTTCCAACACGGACAAGCGGGCCTACGACCCCGTGGACGACGCGGACAAGATCAGTTGCCGCCCCGACTTCGCCGCGATGATCTACCCCGGCGGCCTGCTCGACTCCGCCAAGAAGCTGAAGGCGGAACTCCCCGTCTCCAAAGACTTCCCGCCCAGCTTCCTCGTCGTCGCCGCCGACGACAAAGGCTCCTTCGACAGCACCGTGGAAATGACCAAGGCCCTCCGGGCCGTCAACGTCTCCGCCGAACTGCACGTCTTCGCCAGCGGCGGCCACGGCTTC
>JAYUGD010001122.1:0-8338 GCA_043767785.1 Zavarzinella sp.
CGCGGATTCGGTGCCGAGGAATTGCGATTGCCTGCCCGCGACGGCTTAACGGAAGCGGCGGATGCGCCGTCAACCACCGCCCTCGTCGGCGCAAACCACTTCTTGTCAAGCCTCTTCATTTGCCGCCCCCTATCCTTTCAGACACGCGAACCGCCGACGCCGCGGCCATTCCAACGACCAAGGGTTTCGATGATTTTCGCCACGTCCGGGAAGCCGTTCCGCGAATGGGAATTCTGGGTTGTCTTCGCGACACTGATTGCCATTTATGCCGTCCGGGGCGGCGACTACCCGCTCGTCGGCGAGGAGACGCGGTACGCCCGCGTCGCGGTGGAGATGGAGGAGCGGCACGACTGGGTCGTGCCGCGGGAATTGGGGGAGCCGTTCTTATCGCGCCCGCCCGTCCTCTTTTGGGCCATGGCCGGGGCGGGCCGACTGGCGGGCGACATCAATGTGTTCGCCATTCGGGCCGTGTCGTTGGCGGGAGTCGTGGCGACCGGGCTGACGATTTATCTCTTCGGGCGCCCGTGGCTGTCCCGGCGTGGCGCCTTGCTCGCCGCGCTGTTCTGGGCGACGTTTCCCGAGTTGTTGACCGCCAACCGCAAGGCCGAGGCCGACGCGCTGTTCACCTTCGCCCTGAGCGCGTGCCTCTTCGGGTGGCACGCCGCGTACCGGCGAAAATGGCCGCCGGCCGCGCTTTGGCTGCTGGGCTACACGTTGGCGGCGGCGGCGACGCTCGTCAAGGGGCCGCAGGCGCCGCCGTTATTCGTGGGGACGACGTGGCTGTTTCTGGCGTGGCGGCGCGACTGGCGGACGCTCGTCCACCCCGGGCAACTGCTCGGCATGGCGGCCTTTGTCGGCGTCATCTCGCTCTGGATGATTCCCTACTGTCGGGCCGAAGGGTTCGACACGGCGTACCGTCTCTGGCTCAATGACAGTTTGGCCCGCCTGCACGACGGGAAAACGACCCGCGACCTCCTAATCCACTTGATCGTCTACCCGCTCGAACTGGTGGGCTGCCTGTTGCCGTGGTCGCTGCTCCTCTTGGCTTATCTGGGCCGGCGCCGCCGCGCCGAGCCGGACACGGCCGCCGGCCACCGGACATTTCTCGTGATCGCGGCCGTCGTCGGCTTTTTCCCCTGCTGGGTGACGCCGGGCGGCATGACGCGCTACTTCCAGCCGCTCTATCCCGCCCTGGCGCTGCTGATGGCGTGGCCGGCGCAACGCCTCATTGAAGACGGGGCCGCCCCGCGGGCGTGGCGGCTGTTCTGGCGAATCGTGGCCGCCGCGACCGCCGCCGAGTGCCTTGCCGCCGTGGCGCTGGCGGCCGCGGCAAGCGCTGGGGCGCCGATCCATTCGGACATGCTCCTCTCCTGGGTGCAGCCGTTGCCCGTCGTGGCGTGCGTGGCCGGTTTGGGCGTGGTCGCCGCCGCGGCGCTCTGGCGCGCGGCGGCGGCGCCACACGTGGCCCCGCGCGCCGTGATGGCGTACGCGGCGTTCATCGGGTTCCTCGCCGTCACCGCCGGGATCGACTCGGCACGCGCCCGGGCCGTGCCGTTGGAAGCAGAAGTCGCGGCCCTCAAGGCCACGCTCCCCCCGGGACAGCCGGCGTACGGGGTGGGCGTCACGCATCACCGCTACGTGTACCACAATCGGGTCATTCCCCGGCCCGCCAGCCCGGCCGAACTCGCCGCGCTCCACCCGGGCGACTGCGTCTGCGTCACCGGCGCCCCCGGCCAACCGCTCACATTGCCCTTCGACTGCAAAGTGGTCGGCGTCTTCTCCATGGACCGGAACAAGTCCCCCCGCCCCACTCAGGTTGTCATCGTCTGCCAAGTTGTCGCCCCGGGGACGGCGGACGCATGGCCGGCCAACACCGTTCAAACCTTCCCTTACCGGAAATGATGCCTGCGCCGGGACCGGAGCCGCGCGCGGGCGTCGCTTCCGAACGCTGTTACTTGTCATCCGCGCCGGCGGCGATCACGCCCCCGCGGTCTTTGGTCCTCACGCCCGCTTGGCTTCCAGTTCCTGCCAGCGGGCGTAGAGGCGTTCCACCTTTTTCTGGGCGGCGGACAGCGCCTTGCAGGCCGCGGCGAAGGCGGACGCCCCGCCGACGGCGCCGGTCTCCACTTCCTTTTCCAAGTCGCCCACGTCTTTCTCGGCGGCCGAGACGGCGGCCTCCATGCCGTCGAATTCCTGCTGCTCCTTGAACGGCAACTTCTTCGGCTTCGGCGCCGGGCCGGCCGTCTTGCCGGACTGTTTCGGCTCGGCGACTTTGTTCTTCCCCTGCGCGCGGGCGTGGGCGGCCAGCCATTGGCTCACATCCCCGTAGACGGCCGACCCGCCCTCGCCGTCGAGGCCGACGACTTCGGTGCAGAGCCGGTCCATCAACTCGCGGTCGTGGCTGACGAGAATCACGGCCCCCGGGAACTCGGCCAAGCTCTCTTCCAACACTTCCAGCGCCGGGATGTCCAGGTCGTTGGTCGGCTCGTCCAGCAGCATCAGGTCGGCGGGTTGCAGCATCAGTTGGGCGATGCGGACGCGGGCCTGCTCGCCGCCGGAGAGGGCCGACAGGTCGAGGTCGAGTTGCTTGGCGTCGAACAGGAACCGCTGCGCCCACGCGGCGACGTGCAGCGGGCGGTCGCGGTACGTCACCGTGTCGCCGTTGGGGCTGAGGGCCTTGCGCAGCTTCATGTTCGGGTCGAGGCTGTCCCGCCCCTGCTCGAAGACGACCGTGCGCAGGTTGTCGGCCCGCGTGACCGTGCCCGCGTCCGGCGGCAGCATCCCGCCGAGGACTTTCAGCAGCGTACTCTTGCCGCTGCCGTTGGCCCCGAGCAGGCCGACGCGCATGCCCGGCGCGAGGTGCAGGTCGATCCCTTGGAACAGCAGGCGGTCGCCGAGGGTCTTAGAAATGCCGGTGGCCGTGAGCAGCTTGCGCGTCTGCCGGCCGGTGCCGACGAAGTCGATGCCGGCGCTGGCGGCGGCGGCGGTGCGGTACTGCAACTCGGCCAACTCGGCCCGGCGGTCGGCCGCCTCGCCGATGCGGGACTTCGACTTGCGGCGCTGGGCCGACTCCTTGCGGCCGAGCCACTCCGTCTCCTTGCGGACCTGGTTGGCGACGGCCTCGCGCTGGCGGCCCTGCGCCTCCAGGAAGGCGTCCTTCTTGTCCGCGAAGCTGTCGAACCCGCCGGTCGCCCGGAAGATCCCCGTCGGGTAGACGCGGCTGACTTCGATGATGTCGTCCGCGACGCCGCGCAGGAAGGCCCGGTCGTGCGTGGCGGCCAAGTAGCCGAAGCTCGCCGAGCGCAAAAGTTTTTCCAGCCAGACGACGCCCGGCAGGTCGAGGTGATTGGTCGGCTCGTCCATCAGCAGGAAGTCGGGCTGCTTCGCCAGTTCGCGGGCGAGGGACAGGCGCTTTCGCCACCCGCCGGAGAGGATGCCGGCGGGCTGGTCCGGGTCGTCGAAGCCGACTTGCGTGAGCGTGATGGCGGCCTGCGTCTCGCGCTCGTAGTCTTCGAGTTGGTCGCCCGCGAGGGCCGCGAGGATGACTTCCCGCACGGTGAGGCCGGCCGGGAAGGCGTCGTCCTGGGACAGGAAGCCGACCCGCACGCCGCGGCGGGACGACACGATGCCGGCGTCCGGCGTCATCATCCCGGCGAGGATGCGCAACAGCGTGGACTTGCCCGCCCCGTTGGGGCCGATCAGGCCGACGCGGTCGCCGGCCTTCAGTTCAATGAACAGGTCGGCGAACAGCGGCCGGTGACTAAAACTCTGCGTCAACCCCTGCCCGCTCAACAAAACGCTCATGTCGCCCGTCTCCGATTTACAATAGGGACATGATACGGTCCGGCCGTTTTGGTTTTTAGCCCCACCAAACCGGCCGCCGATGAGTTGGTATAACGACGACTTCCCGGCGGCTCTCTCTCTACTCTCTGAAAGGTTGACTTCCCATGCCTGCCGAACGCAAGAGCCTGACCACCACCGGCGGCCCGAAGCGCGCCCCCAACCGGGCCATGCTCCGCGCCGTCGGCTTCGACACCGACGACTTCGACCTCCCCGTCGTCGGCGTCGCGTCCCTGTACTCCGAGATCACGCCGTGCAACGCCCACTTGGACCGCCTCGCCCGCAAGGGCATCGAAGGCGTCCGGGCGGCCGGCGGCGTCCCGCAGATCTTCGGGGCCCCGACCGCCTCGGACGGCATCATGATGGGCCACCAGGGGATGCGCTACTCCCTTGTCTCCCGCGAGGTGATCGCGGACAGCATTGAAGTGGTGTCCGGCGGCATGAACCACGACGCCGTCATCGCCTTCGGCGGGTGCGACAAGAACATGCCCGGCTGCGTCATGGGCATGGCCCGGCTGAACGTGCCCAGCGTGTTCGTCTACGGCGGCAGCATCCTGCCCGGCGTCGGCCCGGACGGCGAGGACGTGGACATCGTCTCCATCTTCGAAGCGGTCGGTCAGTTCCAATCCGACAAGATCGACGAGAAGCGGTTGAAGAAGATCGAGTGCGAGTCGTGCCCCGGCGCCGGGTCGTGCGGCGGCAGGTACACGGCCAACACGATGTCCAGCGCCATCGAGGCGATGGGCATGTCGCTCCCGTACGACGCCTCTTACCCGGCGGTGACCGCCGCCAAGGAGCGCGAGGCGTTCGCCGCCGGCAAGGCCGTCGTCAACCTGGTGAACCTGAACATCCGGCCGCGGGACATCATCACCCGCAAGTCGCTGGAGAACGCCTACACCTTCGTGCTGGCCCTCGGCGGCTCGACCAACGCGGTGCTGCACCTCATGGCAATCGCCCGCGAGGCCGGCGTCGAGTGGACGCTGAAGGACTTCGACCGCCTCGGGGAAAAGGTGCCGCACTTGGCCGACCTGAAGCCGGGCGGCCAGTTCGTGATGTTCGACCTGCACCGCGTCGGCGGCACCCCGCCGGTGCTGAAAGCCCTCCTGGACGCCGGCTTCCTGCACGGCGACTGCATCACCGTGACCGGCAAGACGCTCGCGGAGAACCTCAAGGACATCCCGAGCATCTACGCCAAGCCGCAAAAAGTGGTGCGGCCGCTGGACAAGCCGTTTTCGGCCAAGGGTCACATCGCCATCATGCACGGCAACCTCGCCACGGAAGGGGCCGTCGCCAAACTGGCCGGCCTCAAGAGCCACAAGATCACTGGCCCGGCCCGCGTGTTCGACGGCGAGGAAGCGTGCTTCGAGGCGATCAGCGCCCGCAAGATCAAGGCGGGGGACGTGGTCGTGATCCGCGGCGAAGGCCCCGTCGGCGGGCCGGGCATGCGGGAAATGCTCTCCATCACCGGCGCCCTGATGGGCCAAGGCTTGGGGGAAAGTGTCGGCCTCATCACGGACGGCCGCTTCTCCGGCGGCACGCACGGCCTCGTGGTCGGCCACGTCTGCCCCGAAGCGTGGGTCGGCGGCAACATCGCCCTCTTGAAGGACGGCGACACCATCACCATCGACGGCGACGCCAAAGAGTTGAACGTCCACCTGACGGACGAGGAACTGGCCAAGCGCCGGGCCGGGTGGACAAAGCCGCCGCTGCGCGTCGAGCGCGGCGTCCTGGCCAAGTTCGCCCGGACGACGAAGAGCGCGTCGGAAGGGGCGATTACGAGTTGACGGGATGAAACCCCGTTTCGCCGCCCTGACACAAGCGGTGCTCGTTGATTGTGGGTGCCATGCCCACGGCTTTGCGTGGGCATGTGGCTTGCCGCCCAAGACATGCCCACGCAAAACCGTGCGCATGGCACCCGTGCGCGTGCAATGATTGTTACCAAATTCCAAGGTCTTTCAGTTCACAGGAGTTCGGCATATGGGTGCCACCACCCCACCGGCCGTCGCGGACGGCGTCGTGTTCGGTCGGTCGCCCGCGAAGATCGCCGGGCTAATCGCGTTGAACGGTTTCGGCTTCCTATTCGGCATCTTCTTGGTCTGGGCCTTTTTTAAGGAACGGGCGCCGGGCGAAACGCAAATCACATGGTGGGGCCTGTTGGTCGGCTTGGTGTTCGCCTCGGTCACCCCGATCATCTCGCTACTGCTGGCCCGGTCGCTGTGGGTGCGCCGGCGGCTCGTCATCGCCCCCGACCGCCTGCAAATGGTCGAGTCTCGCCGCGGGGCCGACGTCGTCGTCATGCAGATTCCGTTCGCCAACATCGCCGAGATGAAGAGTGAGGCCACGGAGTTGGAACGCCGCGTCGGGATCGACCTGCATTGGCTCGACGACCCGGACACCTACGACCGTTGGGACATGTTCGCGAGCAACCGCCAGTCCGACGGGCGTCATTTCTGCGTCTCGGGCGGTTACGTCGGCGGCCCGCGGGTCATCTTCAAGGCGCTGGACGAGGCTTACGGGCGTTGGGCCGCCGAACGGCCCGAAGTCGAAGCGCCCCGGCGGTCACCGCCCCCAAGAACCGCGTTGACGAGCCAATTTCCCACGGAACCGTACGCGGCAAAACCCGGCGTGAGCGTGCTTGGCTTGCCCGTTTTTTTCGGGCTGCTCGGCGGGGCCGGTGCCGGTCTCGGATGGCTGGCCAGCGCCGTCGGCCAGTGGTTTTACCTCATCGTGCTGTATCCGTTCGGAATCGGGTTTCTCCTGCTGATCGGCGGCTTTTTCGCCGGCCGCCTGACCAAAATGCGAAGCCCCGCGTGGGGCGCCGTGGTGGGCCTCGCCGCCGGTCTCTTGGCCGTGTTCGCGATGCACTGGTTCGACTACCAGCGCGTTCTGGCAGACAGGCAAAACGGTATGGCGCAAGCGCTGCCCGCCGACGGCTTGCTCAGTTTCTTGGACGGGCAAGCCTCCGAAGGATTGAACGTCACCAGTTTACGCGGGGGCGGGTTCAACCTCGGCTATTTTGGCACGTGGCTTTATTGGGGCGTTGAACTGGTCTTGGTGGCGGGCCTGGCCGTCTTCGGGCCGTTCCTCGGCGCGGCAGAACCGTTCTGCGAGGACTGCAACTCTTGGAAAAAAGAGAGGCCGTTGGGCACGTTGCACGGCGACGGGGCCGCCGCGGCCGCCGCGCTGACGGCCGGCGATGTAGGCCGATTGACCGCTTTCGACCCGACGCGGGCCGGCGGCAACCTGCCACTCTTTGCCGCCGTCTGCCCCAACTGTGACGACAATGCGACCATTGCCGTGACACTGTATCAGACGATTCAAAATGCAGAGGGTCAAGTGGAACGACGGGAACTCGCCCGCGTGACGTTCCCTGGCGCGGCCTTGGCCGAGTTTGATGCGTTGTTCGGCGGCGGGCCACCAGATCGCGCCGTCACATGACGAGCCGTCCCACCGCCAGGAGCGAGAGCAGAAGAAACAGGAACACGCCGGGCCGACGCCGGCGAAGTACCCGCGGTCCAAGGTGGGCTGGGGCTTGGCCATCGGCATCGTCGTCATCACCGCCGCGGTCCTGGTCTGGACGTTCGTCATCTTGCCGATGCGCGTCCCCGTGTGAATACGGCTTTTGAAGAACCGGGGAGAGCGCGTGAAGCGCCGACGGACCGTTGGCTTCCCGTGAGGGCGAACCTCGAAGACTCGATTCGCGGCGCATTCCGTGCGGGAGTTCCTCCGGTCGCTGACGCTCCCGGCTCGCCCCCTCTCGCCGGCGCTTCGGGGCGAAAACCGCGAGGCTTGTGGTCGCATGCCTATTCATGCGGCAACGGGATAATTTCCACGTAATCCGGGGTAATCCGGAAGGTCCAATTGGCTTGCCGCAAGACGGTGTCCAGCGCGGGCCCAAACTTTGCGGTCCGCGGCATTTTGCCGCCGTTGACTTTCTTGAATATGTCCATGTCAACATCTGCTTCTTTTAGCATCGTCTTGGTATCGGCCGCGGACGGGAACATGCCGTAGTTCACATACAGTTTGACATCTCTCTTCATCTTGGCGCTGATGAGGTCTTGCAAGATCGTCAACGCGAAGCCAAGCTTGTACTGTGGCTGCTCGCCCAGCGACGTCAGATCCACCTGCTGGTCCATGGCGCTTCGGATGAATGTTACCCGTTCTTCTTGCCGAGTCGTCAAGTCTTTGTCGGAAGACGGCAGCGGGATGATTTCCACGAAATCAGGCGTGATTTTGAATGTCCATTTGGCCTGACGAAGCACGTTCTCCAAGACGGCCTTGAATGTCACGTCGCTCAGCGGCTCATTTTCGTTGACCGTTCTGAGCACGTAGTTGACATCCTTCTCGGCGAGTATCCTCCGGACGTCAGCCTCTTTCGGGAACACCGTGTCATTCAAATAGCAGGGATTACGCACTGAAATGGGGGGCATGGGAGACTTGGGTGGCTAGCCGGGTTCGTGTTCGTCGCCGTTGATAACCTGAGCGTGGAGCCAAGATA
>JAYUGD010001123.1:0-20944 GCA_043767785.1 Zavarzinella sp.
GCCCCAGTGGCGTCAGCCAAATCATGCCGAATTCTTCCGGCTGCTCCAACGCGATTTCGCCTTGCTTTAAGAGTTCCAAGAGGGCGAGGAAGTAGCCGATCAGCCGCACTCGTGTCCGCGGGGGGGCGATCAACTCGGCGAGGGACACTCGACCGCGGACGCCGAGTTCGACGCGGATCATTTCCCGGTAGGCGGTCTGCGGCGTGTCGTCTTGACCGACTTCCAATACGTGATGAGTTTGTGTTTCCCGCAGGAGGCGGGCGAAGGCGCTGACTAAGTCCCACATCTCGACGGGGCGCAGGCGCGGGGAGGTGGCCCCTTCGGTATCTTCCGGGGCGGTGCGGGGGACGTGGAACTGCCGTTCTTCGGCCAAGCGGTCGAGTTCCCCGGCCGCCTCCTTGGTCCGGCGGTACTCGATCAGTTGCCGGACGATCTCGCGGCGCGGGTCGTCTTCCGGCGCGGCCGCCGGGCCTTCCTTTTGCGGGAGCAGCAGCCGGCTCTTAATCTCCATCAGCGTGGCGGCCAGCACCAAGAAGTCGCCGGCCCACTCGATGTCGATGGCTTCGATGACGCGCAGGTAGTCGAGGAATTCGGCGGCGATGCGGGCGATGGGGATGTCGCGGATGTCCACCTCGTTCTTGCGGACGAGGTAGAGCAACAGGTCGAGTGGCCCGTGGTATTCGCTGATATTGATCTGGTACATCGTCCGTGACGCCCGGCCGACGGTCAGACCACTTCCACGTCCAGCCACGTCTTCACGTCGATGCGGCTGTGCGGCGGGGTGCCGTCCAAGGCGGCATTATACGCATCCTCGCCGAGCGGCCCCAGTTGGGGCAGGGCGGCGAGCGGCACCTGCGAGTACTCCCGGTAAATCAGGATCTCGTCGGCGCTGGGGATGTATTCGCCCGGCGGGGCCGGCATGGCGGCCTTGGCGATCTGCGAGAACTGGGCCGCCGCCTCGTCGGCCGGCCCGGCCAGCAAGACGGACTCGACCTTCTCCGACGGCGTCAGCGTCAGCGGCGGGGTGGCTTGGTCGAACAGCCACTCCATCGCCCGCGTCGCGGCCTTCATGTCCGGGTACTTGGCGAAGAACATTTGGGCGACGTTCGCAGTCCCGAGCCGCGGGGCGACAAACTGCTTCGCTTGGTCTTCGATGGTGGCTTGCAGGCTCGCCAAGAGGTTGGACGAACTCTGGCACACGTTGAAGAGGGCGGTGTACTCCTGCTCGATGCGGATTTGCAACTTCTTGTCGAACGAGCGCACGTCGTCCGCGGTCATGCATTGTTCCAGCGTTTCCAAGGCCGCGGCGAGGGACGGCACGCCGGGGGGCAAGAGAAGGCGGTCGGGCGGGGGGACGTAATCGTGCCGCTCTTTCTGCAAGCCGGCCATGATCTGCGACAGCCGCTGCCGGCCGAATTCGAACTCGCGCAGTTGGTCGTCGAGCTGCGTCTTCGCGGCGGCGAAGATCCGGCACACTTGGCGGAGCACCAGCGACTGGAACCGCCACGTCGGGTAATTCCGCAACGAGTCGACGGCCTCCGAAACCGGGGGGCGGCGCTGGCTCCGGTCCGCCGCGACGTAGGCGAGGACGCGGTAGTAGGCGTCAATGGCCTGTTGGTTCAAGGCGTGGGCGTGCGGTTCGTACTGTTGCAGCAGCGTCTGCATGCGGGCGAGGATTTGCCGGATCACCTGCTCGGCGCCGACGAAGCGGTAGTCCGGGTGTTCCAGCAGCGTCGTGGCCAGCCGGGTGATCTTCGGGATGTATTCGGCGGCCACTTCATCGGCCCGCTCGTGCAAGAGCGCTTCGAGCGACCCGACGGAGCGCTGCATGGCCCGGTCGTCCGGCATTCCCACCAGTTGCAAGAGCTTCGCCAGCGTCTGGTTCAACCGGGCCGGGTCCGGCTCGCGGGTGAACCACCCCTTCTGGGCGAACGGCTGGGCCTCGGCCGCGAAGTACGTCTCGGCCGACTGGCCGAAGGCGCGGTCGCCGACTTGTTGGACTTTGCTGACGAGGATTTCCGGGGCCAACTCCTCGACTTGCCACCGCTGGGCCAGCCAGCCTTCCACGTACTGGCCGATCACCTGTTGGTCGGCCTCCACCCAGCGGGACAGCACGGTGGCCGACAGCCACCGTGACGCGCGGGCCAAGATGAGGTTCCGCGGCCACACGAACGAGCACTGGCCGGCGACCGAGAGATTGAGTTCCGCGTGGCCGAACTCGGGCCGGTGCCAGCGGGCGTCGTCGGCGGCGCGGCCGAGCGGCGTGACCAAGTCGCGGGCGATCATGCTCCCGGCGCGGCGGGCGACCGCCTCACTGAGTTGGTCCCCGCCGGCCGCCCCCTTGGCGGCGGCGGGAATCGGCAGCACCATGCAGCGCGTGAACGGCGGGGCCGGGTCGCTCACGCGGCCGTCGCGCTCTTCGTAGTGCGCGTTGAACACCGTGTCGGCTTGGCTGTAATGGTGCAGCTCGCGCAGGGCGGCGTAGGTGTTCGCCAAGCCCGGCCCCTTCGCGAAGCGGTCCGCCGCGGGGACAATGAACACGCCGACGATTTCCGGCTCCAGATACCCGAGCTTTCGAAGGTGGTGCCGGGCCGCGTAGGCGGCGTCCAAGAACATGCCGCCGCCCGTGCCGCCGGCAAGGCCGCACACGACATAGACGCGGGGCCGGTTGGTCCGCAGGCCGAGGTGCGTGTGCCGGTCGGCTAGCCCCAGCGTGTCCGGGCGGGTGACCGTTTCCAAGTCGGAAGACAACCGCTCGGCAAAGAGGCGGTAGTGGTCCAAGAATGCCAGCCGGCCCAAAGCGCGGATGCCGGCAGTCGCGGGGGTGCGCGGGATTTTGTACAGCGTCTGCGGGTCGAACCAACCGTCCACGATGGAGCGGCCGTTGCGGCGGGGCTTCAGGTAATGGGCGGCCCGGTTCAGGCGGGCCGGGATGACGTCCTCGGCGGGGAGGACGCCGGGGCCGTCTTGAGTGGCCGCGTGCAGGGTTTCCGAGTCCGTGTCCAAGAAGAGCGTCCGCAGGTGCGGCACGCGGTCCATGGCGCCGACGATTTCCTCGGTCGCGCGCCGGAATTCGCGGAGGATGTGCAGGCCGGTCTCCCCGAGGCCGATCACGATGGCCGGGATCAGCAAGCCGTCGCCGGTCTGTTCCGGCGGCGCGGCCTTGTGCGGCGGCGCCTCCATCTGGGAGTACGCCCCCGCCCCGGACAGCGAGTCGTCCCGCCGGATGTTCAACTCGGACTTCGGCGCGCCGTACGTCGGCGATTGGCCATTGAGCCGCGACGGCGTCGCCCCGTGCGCCGACGGCGTGTTGCGGAGCGCGGACGGCGTGTCCATCCGGGAGTGCGAGAACCCCGACCCCCCAGACGGGACGGCTTGGCCGGAGACGCCGGCCTGCGTCAACTCTTGGACGAACTGGTGGCAACTGGGGAAGCGGTCTTCCGGCTTCTTCGACAAGGCCCGGCCGACGGCCGCGCGGTCGGCGGGGGGGAGGCTGGCCAGATTCGGGGCTTCCCGAATGTGCTGCATCAGCAACTGTTGGCCGCTGGTCCCGTTGAACGGGCGGACGCCGGTCAGCAGTTCTTGGTACACGATGGCCAAGCTGTACTGGTCGCAGTATCGCGTCAGCTTGTTCTCAAACGTCTCCGGGGCGGCGTACACGGGCGTGACCCCGCCGGTGATGACGCCTTGCATCCCCTCCAAGTCTTTCACCAAGCCGAAGTCGGCCACTTTGACGTGGTTGTAGACGAGGAAGAGGTTTTGCGGCTTGATGTCGAGGTGTTGAAGCTGGTACTGATTATTCATCAGGTCGAGGACTTCGGACGCCTCTTCCAGATACCGCAGCAACTCACCGCGCGGGATGCCGGGCAGGTTCTGCGCCCGGCACTGGCGGAAGCGGTCCCACAGGTTGCAGTCGCACAGTTCGGTCACGATCAGCAGACGCCCGTCGACGATGTCGTACCGTTCGAGGGACAGGAGGTACGGGTGCCGGATGGCTTGCAGACGCTTGAGGGCGCGGAGCTCCTGCTCGGCGTGGCGCGAGCCGTCCTTGTCCACGGACCGCAGGTCGCCGTGGATGATTTTGATGGCCTTATGCAGGCCGCCGGGGGCCTCGGCCTTCCACACTTCGCCGAAGCCGCCGCCGCCGATTCGCTCCATGAGGCGATAGCCGGGGATGGCTTCGACGTTTGGCTCGACGCGGAGGGACATGCGGGTAGTTCCAAGACGGCCGGGGGGAACGATTGCGCGGGGTAGGCCCCGCGGCAATGAAAATTAGAGCATGATCCCCCGGTCCGCAACCAATCCGCGAACTTCCCGAGACTTTGTCCAGTCGGCTCCCCTTGCCCTTTCGGAAAAATCGGCGCCACCCGAAAACGCGCGCCCGGCGGTCAACTTTGCGGCCACGGCACATCTTGGCGCGAGTGTCGGACCGGCCCTGCTTGTTCCTTCGGCGCCGCGGACCCGCTCACGGGCTGGAAAAGGCTGCCCGCGTTGGTGAGCCGACATTCCCGGTACACCCACAGTTCCTCTCGCGTCTTCGCGGCGGCGAAGGCCGTGTTCCCGGCCGCCTCTTTCGCGGACGCCAGCAGCGCTTCCCCGGCCGGCCCGTCCGGCAGGCCGACGACCGTGAGGGACGGGGACACGGAACCGGGGATCGCCGCGAATGTCTTGCCGGACAACTCAAACGCCTTGTCAATCAGGTCATCGCCGCCCGTCACCCACGTCGCGTGGCCGGCGGCGTAAGCGGTCACCATCGGCTCGAGCAAACGGCCGGCGTGGTCCGCCAACAGGCGGTGAAGGGTGTCCCCGTATTCCTTGGACTTCACGCACATGTTGACCAAGCCCCGCCCCTCGTGGCGAATCTTCGCTTGCAAGGTCTGCTCCAATTCTTGCCGGCTGGCGTGGGGCAGTTGGCCGACGATGAAGTCCGCGACCTCTTTCAGCGAGGCCGCCTTGGCGCCGAAATACATGCGGTCGGCTTCGGGTTTGGCCGCGCCGTCGCCCCGGCCGTCGGGGATTTGGGCGGCGTACCGATGCAACTGGGCGCGGCACATCTGCACTTCCCGGACGTACTCGGGGAGGTTGGCCCGAAGCGTGCGGTAAACGGCCAAGACGCGGCGGAGAATCAACAGGTCGACGCGGCGGCCCACCCACGCCAGCACGTCCTGCAAGACCTCCTCGGCGGCCGGGGCCCGTTTCCCCAGCCGGCTCATGTTGGCGGCGACCGTCATCCCGAGCAGCGAGAACAGGCGGGCGTACTCGTCGTGGACCCGCTCGTCGGCGACGACGATTTTCCGGTCCGCGGCCTCCAACTGTTCCGTCAGGCGCTCGTCGAGGCGGCGAATCAACTGGTCGGCCGCGGGGAGGCGCAGCCCCGGCTGTTCGATCAACGACACGACGCCCGTGATGAATTTGGCGTCCGCGTCGGCCACCAACGCCTTTTCCCGCGTCTGGAGGGCGCCGGCCAGCCGGCCGGGGAACTCGTCCTCCTCGCGGCCTACGCGGCCGACGAAGTCCAGTATCCGGTGGATGACGGCGCGGACCTGCTCGCCGTCCGCCGGGGTATTCTTGTCCAAATTGCGGAACGGCTCCAGCCACTCCGCTACGATGGCCGCGGGCGTCCGGCCGTCTTCGTCCGCCAAGGCGGCCGCGAACGTCTCGCGCAACGCTTCCGTCTCCAGCCCTCTGTCGGCCCACAATTTCTCGAACAGCGGGTCGAGGGTCGGGTGGGTAAAGTGGTCGCCGCCGGCCGCCCATTCGTCCAAGGTCAACCGATTGAGGCGGTCGGCGCAGGCCCGCACCGCGGCGTGCCGGGGCCAGTGGGCGCGGAACGCCGACGACACGCAATGCGACGTCGTCGCGGGCGGGTCGCCGTCCGGGTGGCCGAGGCGCCCGGCTTCCGTGAAGGCCTCGGCGTACAGCAGCGCCGCCAGCCGTTCGCCGGCCAACCGCCCGCCGTCACCGCCGTCACCGGCCGGGACGAAGTGACAGCGGCGGAACGGCCGCTCCGCGTCGGTCAGTGGTAGTTCGCGGGGGTCGAAAAGCACTTGGAACGTCGATGCCGGGTTCTCGAAGTGTGTCAACTCCCGCAAGGCCGTCCGCGCGTTGTCATGCCCGGCCGACGGCCGGAAAGGCGGGAGGCCCATCATGCCGATCACGTGGCCGTCTTGGAACCCCATCTGACGAAGTTCCCGGCGGACGATGTACGCCAAGTCGATCATCATCCCGGACGCCGTCCCGCCCGCCAAGGAGCCGGCTAAGAACACGCGCGGCGCGTTGCCGCGGAAGCCGAGCTTCGTCACCTTGTCCGCTTGGAGAACCCCTTCGGGGTCCATAAACGCTTCCAAGGCCGTCCGGACGCGGTGGCAGACGATTTGGTAGTGGTCGCACAGGGCGAGGCGGCCGAACGCGCGGTTCCCCTCGGTCAAATGCGACCGGGGAATCTGGTACAGCGAATCGTTCGGGAGCCACGTTTCGACGTTCGGAAGGCTCTCGCGGTGCAGGTAATGTGTCGGCCGTTGCAACCTGGTGAGCAACACTTCTTCCGTGTCCCAACGGCCGTCCCGCAAGAACGCCTCGACGGCCTTGGGGTCCGTATCGATGGCCAGCCAGCGCGTGTTGGGCAGCCGGTCTTGATTGAACCGATCATGCACCATGTCTTGGAGACAGGCGAGCGTCCGCAGCCCGCAGCCGCCCAGGCCGATGAATAGGGCCGGGAACAAGATGCCGTCCCCGTGCCGCTCCGCCGGCGCCGTGGTGCTTTTCGGCAGGCCAGTCGTTTGCGGGGCCAGGGGCCGGTGTTTCGTCACCGGCGCGGCCAAATTGACGAACGTCCGGTGCCCGGGCGTCACCAGCGACGGTAACTTCCGCGACGGCGAGTCGTTGAATTCGCCCGCGGATCGGTACAGGGGCGGCGTTTTCGCCCCCCGCAGCAACTTCTTCGCGGTGGACCGCGGCGTTACCATTTGCGCCAACGGCACGGTCGGGCCGTCGTTTCCCGCCCCGGGCGGGGTCGGTTGCCCGCGCAGGGCCTTCACGAAGTCGGTGCACGTCGGGAAGCGGTCGGTCGGCGTCTTGGACAGGGCGCGGGCCACCGCGTCCCGGTCGTGGTCTTGCAGGGAAGACAAGTCCGGCGTGCCCGTCAAATGCTGGAGGATTAACTGCTTCGTGTTCGCGCCGTTGAACGGCCGGCGGCCGGTGAGCATTTCTTGGTACACGATGGCCAAGCTGTACTGGTCACTGTGCCGGCTCACCCAGCCGTCGAACGCTTCCGGCGGGGCATAGGTCGGCGTGACGCCGCCGGTGACGTCAGCCCGCGCCCCTTCGAGATCTTTCGCCAGCCCGAAGTCGGCCACCTTGACGTGATTGTGGACGAGGAACAGATTCTGGGGCTTGATGTCCAAATGTTGAATTTGGTAGTGCCCGTTCATCAGGTCCAAGGCTTCGGCGATCTCTTCCATGTAGCGGAGGAGTTCCGCGTGAGGGATGCCTTGCTTGCCTTCCAGCAGACACTCGTTGAACCGGTCCCACAGGTTGCGGTCGGCGAGTTCCATCACGATGAGCAACTGCCCGTCGATGATGTCGAAGCGCTCGATGGAGAGGATGAACGGGTGCCGGATCGTCTTGACCCGGTTGAGAGACTTGTACTCCTGCTCGGCGGCTTGGCCGTCAGTGCCGAACCCTTCCATGTCGCCGAAGACGTACTTGATCGCCTTGTGCATCCCGCCCGGGGCTTCGCACTTCCAGACTTCGCCGTACCCGCCGCGGCCCAGCCGTTCGATGAGGCGGTACCCCGGAATCGGCTCGACGTTCGCGGCGGCGGGTTGGTTCATGGAACGCGAAATCCGTTTGGCGAAGAGCGCCGCAATCCGCGGGGGATGGGATTTGGGACTTACCGGAATATAGTTCACGATGCCCGGCCGCTGCCGGCGGATTGACACTTATTTTCCTGCCGTAGATTTCAGGCCACCGAGTACATTCGGCCCATGCCCTCCGCGCTCAATTACGCCCTGTCCATCAAGCAGCCGTGGGCCGCGCTGCTGGTGGCCGGGATCAAAACAATCGAAATCCGCAGGTGGCCGACGAACATCCGCGGCCCGGTTTTTCTGCACGCGGCGAAAGTCCCCGACCCGCGCCCGACGGGGTGGGAATACTTGCCGCCGGACTTGAAACCCGTCGGCGAGTACGGCGGCCTGCTCATCGGCGTTGCCGTGTTGGAAGAGTGCCGCGAGTACCGCACGCCGGCCGAATTTCGCCGCGACCAACCGCTGCACCGCAACGACCCGGAGTGGTTTCAACCCAGCCTGATGTATGGCTTCGTCTTTCGTAACCCCGTGGCCATTCGTCCCATCCGCGTGCCGGGGAACGTGCGATTCTTCACCGTCGATCTTGCCAAGGAGACGGCGTGAACGGCCGGCCGAAATTACTGGTGAGCGTGCGCTCCGCGGACGAGGCAATGGCCGCGCTGCGGGGCGGGGCCGACCTGATCGACGTGAAGGAGCCATTGAACGGGCCGCTGGGAAAGGCGTCGGATCACATCATCGCTGATGTGCTGAATGTTATTGACGGCCGACGGCCGGTGAGCGCCGCCTTCGGGGAGTGGTGCGATGATTCCGTCAACGACTTGGTTGATCCCCGGTTGACGTTCGTGAAATGGGGCTTGGCCGGCCGGCGCGGGAAATTGGCGGCGACGTATGCCGCCATCAGAGAATGCGTCGGCGGCCGGGCCGTGCTGGTACACTACGCCGATGCGGAATTGGCGAAGTCCCCGTCGCTCCACGAACTTCGGGAGCTAATCGCCGGCGGGTCAGTTCCGTTTATTCTGATCGACACGGTCGAGAAAACCGGGCGCGGCTTGCTGGACTGGATCGCCCCGCAAGAACTCTCCGCCGTGATCGCCCATCTTCACCGTTTCGGAACGCGGGTCGCCGTCGCCGGGTCGTTGGACGTGAGTGTGATTCCCAACATCGTTGCGATGCGCCCGGATTGGATCGCCGTGCGCGGGGCGGCCTGCGTCGGTGGGCGGGCGGGAACCGTGACCGAACGGAAAGTGGCCGAGTTGGCGGAAATGCTCGGGAATGACTCGGCTCGCTAAAACGGCTCATTCGCCACGTAAATTGACGCACGCCACCGCCAGCGAAGTGGCCCGCACCACCTCCGGAAAAAATCGGTCCACATACCCCGCGGCCGCCATCTCTTCCCAATCGGTCAACTCCGGGTTTGGCGCCGACTTCAGCAACACAAGGTCGGCCCCGACGACTTGAGCCACGCGGGCGGCCAGCGAGTCGCTCGTCACCATCCAGGAATGTGGCAGCGACCCCGGCCGGCCCTCATCGGCTTCGAAGAAGGGCCGGGCGTCTAGCACGGCGTCACCGGCCCACTCTTCAACGGAGTCGATCACCGGAAGGCCGAGCAATGCCCCGAGAAAATGGGCGTTGACGCACATTGTGCGAATCGCCAGCCAGTGCGAAGTTTCTTCCGGCAGTCGGTGCGTGCGATGCAAGGTTCGGATCGCGTCCGCGAGGTCGCCGCCGCCGGGGAGGAACAAGACCCTGGCCGGTTTGACCGAATCCAGCCAGCGTGTCAGCCGTTCCCGCAGGTTGGGCAAGTCGAACAAGCTTCCACCGACTTTGGCGACGATGCGGCGGGTCATCGGGCACGCTCCGCTCGCAGGACGGCGACGGCGTAGGCGCACGCGGCGTAGCTGATACTCTCCCCCAATATGTCCGACAAGAGAACGACCCGCGATGTCAGTTCGCCGACCCACTCCCGAAGAATAAATTCGCCAGTGCCTGACACGATTACCGTCTCGGCAAGAGCGTTGCGCATGCTTTGCAGGCCCGTCATCGCGTCTGACCACCGCCGCCGTTGGACCACCAGTACCGACTCGCATGCCCGCGCCACGTCCAATTTCGCGCGACGGGCGTGGCGATCATGGCCGAGCATGCGCGCGACACGCTCCCACGCATATTTCCGGGTCATCGGGCGGCCGTCCGCGGTGTCCCTGTTGTCAGATTCTTCAGGCAACCGGCCGGTGATCACGTGAACATCGTGGACAGTGGCAAATAGCTCCGCACAGACACCGTACAGCAGCGCCGTAAGG
Organism: Zavarzinella sp.; assembly: GCA_043767785.1. Lineage (GTDB taxonomy): Bacteria > Planctomycetota > Planctomycetia > Gemmatales > Gemmataceae > Zavarzinella. The sequence continues at coordinate 10,103 of JAYUGD010001123.1, forward strand.
GGTGTTCTCCGACAGCCCGTGTAAACGAGTTCGCCGGTCGTAAGGCGGTCGGCGTCTGTCTTGCCGAAGGGCACGGGTTCACCGTTCTGTAACGGTACGATGTCGAGGGTCGTGGACCCCATGTCCATCAAAAAAGCGAATCCGTGCGGCGCGAACCTGCCGACAAACGTCGCTTGCGCGTGCCAATTCGCCGCGGCCACCTTGATCGTGTTTTCGCACGCAGCCTCCGCATCGACAAATTGCCCCTCCGTCGTCCAATACAAGATGTTCCGTCCAGGTAACGCTTCTTCCGTCGCGGAGACGATGTGCCTGACGCCTTCCCGCTTCGTGCGAAAGCAGTCGCACAATTCGCCAGTCATCGTAACGCCGACGGGAATGTCGGGCGGCATTTCGCGGGTAAAGTCTCGCAGTTCGGCGGCCAGTTTCTCCGGGTGTTTCCAGAGGGCGAAGGGGCGGGACTGGGCGGTCCCGCGGGCCGTGGCGAGTTTCAGGTTGGCCCCGCCGATGTCGAGGCCGATGGCGTTCGTGTCCATCTGGCTAGTATAGATTCCAAGGGTCGGAAGACCGGGCCGCGTCAGCAGGGTTTAGCGAATGCGTTATCTCGTCGGGATCGACTTGGGCACCACCAACAGCGCCCTCGCCTACATCGATCTCCAGAATCGGCCCCGCCTCGGCAACCTCGGGCTAAAGACGTTCCCCGTCCCCCAGTTGGTGGCCGCCGGGCAACTCGGCGAACGCTCGCTGTTGCCCTCGTTCCTGTACCTGCCCGGCCAACACGACTTGCCGCCCGGCTCGGTGGCCTTGCCGTGGGACCCGCAGGCCGAGTTCGCCGTCGGCGAGTTCGCCCGCAACCACGGCTCGAAGATCCCCGGCCGGCTAGTCTCGTCCGCGAAGTCGTGGCTCTCGCACCCGGCCGTGGACCGCACGGCCCCGCTGTTGCCGTGGAACGCCCCGCCGGAGGTGCCGCGCCTCAGCCCGCTCGAAGTCTCCACGCGGTATTTGAAGCACTTTGTCAACGGCTGGAACAACTACGCGAACCGGGCCGAAGCGGACAAGTTGGAACAGCAGAACGTCGTGCTGACCGTGCCCGCCTCGTTCGATGACGTGGCTCGCAACTTGACCATGCAGGCCGCGAAGGACGCGGGCTTCCAACACGTCACGTTGTTGGAAGAACCGCAAGCGGCGTTCTACTGCTGGCTCGGCCTCAGCGACCCGGTCGAAGTGACGAAGATGGCCCCCGGCATGCGCTGTCTGGTCGTGGACATCGGCGGCGGCACCAGCGACTTCAGCTTGATCCGGGCGGCCGAGGAGACGGGGGAACTCACGTTCATCCGCGAGGCGGTTGGGGATCACCTGTTGCTCGGCGGGGACAACATGGACTTGGCCTTGGCCAAGTTGGTCGAGACCCGCTTGCCGCAGGCCGGCAAACTTGACGCGGCCCAGTTCGGGCTGCTGGTGCAATCGTGCCGACAGGCGAAGGAAGCGTTGCTCGCCCCCAAGCCGCCGGCGACGGTGTCCGTCACGGTGCAGGGGCGGGGCAGGTCCGTCATCGGCGGGGCGATTCACACCAGCATCACGCCGGCCGACGTGCAAGCCGCGATTGTGGACGGGTTTTTCCCGGTCGTTCCAAAAGAGGCAGAAGCGGGTCGCACGTCGCGCGGCGGGTTGCAGGAAATGGGCCTGCCCTATGTGAGCGACCCGGCCGTCACCCGTCACTTGGCCGGGTTCTTGCGGCGGCAACTCAAAGACGACGAGCGGCCAGACGCGATCCTCTTCAACGGCGGCGTCTTCCAGCCGCAAGCGCTGCGGGACCGACTCGTGGATGTGATGCAGCCGTGGTACGGGGACAATTGGAACCCGCTGATCTTGGCCAACCCGTCGCTCGATCTCGCCGTCGCGTGGGGGGCGGCTTACCAAGGTTGGCTGCGACACAGCGGCGGCAAGCGCATCGGCGGTGGCATCCCGCGAAGTTACTACATCGCCGTGGACGCCGGCCACGCCACGGGCGGGACGCCGGTGTTGTGCGTCGTCCCGCGGCGGCTGGAGGAAGGGCAGGAAATCACGCTGGCCAAGCCAGAATTGGAATTGGCCTTGGGCGAGCCGGTGCTGTTCCCGTTGTACAGTTCCACGGTGCGCGGCAAGGACAAGCCCGGCGACGTGTTGACCATCGCCGGGGAGCAACTGCTGAAACTGCCGCCAATGCACACGATCCTGCGCGGCGGCAAGCGCAGCGGCGTGAAGCGCGTCCCCGTCACGCTCTCGGCCCGCTGCACGGAAATCGGCACGCTGGAACTCTTCTGCAACGCCAAGGGCGGGGACAACAAGTGGCGCTTGGAGTTCAATGTCCGTGACATCGTGACGGACGACGCGGAGAGCGCCGAAGGCGACGGCCGGCAGGAAGCGACTGACGTATTCCCCGAAGAACTGGTCAGCAAAGCCCGCGACGTGGTCGTGGACACATTCCAAGGGCCGGGCGTCCCGACCGAGTTGACGAAGAACCTGGAAGCGACGTTGGAAACGTCCCGCGGCGACTGGCCGATGGGCCTGTGCCGCCGGTTGTGGACGACCTTCGAGGAGCAAGCCGGGAATCGGTCGCGCTCGGCCGCCCACCTGAACCGCTGGTACCACCTCGTCGGCTTCTCGCTGCGGCCCGGCTTCGGCGACTCGCTCGACCGCTACCGCATTGACCAACTGTGGAAGATGCTCTCCTCCCCGCCGACGGCCGGCGGCCTCACCGCCCAACAGGCCGAAGGCGGGGCCGACTATTGGATCATGTGGCGCCGGGTGGCCGGCGGCCTCGGGTCCGCGTTGCAGAACACACTGATGAACCGTCTGCGGCCGATCCTGATTCCCGCCAAGGGGAAGGCCGTCGTCAAGCCGGGGCCAACGAACTCGCCGAGATGTGGCGCGCCGCCGCGAGCTTGGAACGACTCGATTTGCGCACGAAAGAAGCGTTGGCGAGTGCGTTGGTCCGTCAGGCCAGCAAGTCCCCCGTGCCGACCTATACGTTCTGGGCCTTGACGCGCATCGCCTCCCGAACGCTCTTTTACGGGCCGCTGAACTTGGTCCTGCACCCACAAGTCGTTGAGCCGATGATCGAAAATCTGCTCGATTTCACCCCGGGGAACGACAGCGAGAAGAACGGTTGGGCCTTCTGCCTCGCCAACCTGGCCCGCCTCACCGGCCAGCGCTCCCTCGACGTGGACGAGTCGGTCCGGCGCAAGGTGATTGACCGGCTCAAGCCGCTGAACGTCCCTGCCAAGTGGGTGTCACTGCTGGAACACGTCGTCGAGATGGAAGCCGCCGACCGCGGCCAACTCTTTGGCGAGTCCCTCCCGAAAGGGCTGCGGCTAATCGGATAAGAGAAGAATTTCACGCAAAGGCGCAAAGAAGCAAAGTTCGCAAAGAGTCTCTCAGCAAATCTCTTTGCCACCGCCATGATATGGCCGAAGGAAGCATTCGAAATCTCTTTGCGAACTTTGCTTCTTCGCGCCTTTGCGTGAAACGTATTGATTCGTTTTCACTTCACAGGACTCTCTCATGCTGGACAGCGTCGAATACCGCGGCTGGAAGTCGAACACGCGGCTTTCCAACGGCACCGTGGAACTGATCGTCACCAACGAGGTCGGGCCGCGCGTGATCTGCTACCGCGCCCCCGGCGGCCACAACGTGATGAAGAATTATGACGAGATGATGGGCACGTCCGGCGAGGCCGATTGGCAAATTCGCGGCGGCCTGCGGTTCTGGATCTCCCCGGAAGACTTGACCCGCACTTATTGCCCGGACAACAAGCCCGTGCAAGTGACGCCGTTCGGCCAGTTCGCCGCCCGCTTCACGCCGCCGGAAGAGACGCAGTACGGCATCCAAAAAGTGATGGAACTGCGGCTGGAAGAAGCCGGCTCGCGGGTCCACGTCAAACTGCGCGTGACGAACACTGGCCAAGTGGCGACGACGCTCGCCCCGTGGGGGCCGACGGTGATGGCCCCCGGCGGCATGGAAATCCTGCCGTTGCCGGCGAAATTCAACCACCCCGGCCACCCGCTGAAGGCCAAGAACCCGAACGACTTCGCCCCGAATCAGTCGCTGATCCTTTGGCCGTATTTCGACTTCACGGACGACCGCTGGACGTTCGGCAAGCAATACATCTTCCTGCGGCAGAACGCCACGAAGGGGCCGACGAAGATCGGCCTCGCCCACCATGTGCCGTGGGTGGCGTACTGGAATCAGGGGACGGTGTTCGTGAAGCGATTCACCCGGCACGACTGGGCCGCGTACCCGGACATGGGCACGGTATACCAGACGTTCACGAACGAAGACATGCTGGAGATGGAAACCGTCGGCGCCCTCTGCACGCTCAACCCGGGGCAGCACGCCGAACTGACGGAGTGCTGGGAACTCTTCACCGGCGTGCCTGAGATGAAGTCCGAGGCCGACGTGGACCGGGTGTTGTTGCCGCTGCTGAATGGATGAAACCCGAGCACCCACGGCCGGCCGTGGGCGTTCGGGGGTGTTGAATCACTTCCACGCCACGTCGGCTCGGGCGTCATGCGGGTTGGCTTCGGCGTAGTCCTCGATCAACTTCTTGGTCGCGTCATCCGGCTTCCCTTTGGGCACCACGATCTTGATGACGAGGTACTGGTCCCCGCCGGCGATGCCCATGCCGGTGAGGCGGATCTTGCCGCCGCTGGACGACCCGGGGGGGATTTTCACGTCCACGCGCTTGCCGGCCACCGTCGGCACGCTCACCTTGCCGCCGACGATGGCCTCCGCGACGCTCACGGGCACGTCGAGCAGCACGTCCTTACCTTCCCGGCGAAAGTACGGGTGCGGGTCGATCCGCACTTTCATCATGATGTCTTCGCCATACTCGCCTTGGCCGCCGAGGCGGAGTTTCTTGCCGTCCTCGAAGCCGGCCGGCACCTTCACGTCGATCTCGCGGTCGCCCACGGAGAGGCCAATCGTCCCGCCCACGGCTGCCGTCAGGAACGGCACGCGGGCTTCCACGTCGATGCTCTCGGCCGGCGCCTGTTGTCTGCGGCCAGTCGGCCGGCCGCGCCCGCCGCGGCCCATGCCGCCGAACAGGTCTTCCGGGGCGCCGCCGCCGCCGCCGAAGAATCGCTTGAAGAGTTCTTGAGCCATCTCGGGGTCCACTTGGGGCATGCCGCCGCCCCCGCCGCCGCCCATGTTCGGCAAGTCGCCGAACTGGTCGTAGGTGGCCTTTTTCTTGGGGTCGCTCAGGATGTCGTAGGCGTTCTGGATGTCTTTGAACCGGGCCTCGGCCCCCTTGTCCCCGGGGTTGCGGTCCGGGTGGTTCTCGCGGGCGAGCTTCTTGTAAGCCTTGGAAATCTCCTCGGCGGTGGCGGATTTCGCCACCCCGAGAGCGGCGTAGTAGTCTTTGGCCATGTGGGGTCGCTTGACTGGTGAAGGTCTGGCTGTCGATGAGTAATGATACGCCGAACGGCCGACAAATCGCCTACTCGTCGGCGGTCGGCTTGGTGGCCGGCAGCAGACAGAGCGGCAGGCCGACCAACATCAGTCCGGCGACGACGACGGCCTCGGCCGGTTCCTGTTCGACGGCGTACATGGCCGACTTGACCAGCATGAACCCGCAGGAGCAGACGAAGACGAGGGGCAGGAATGGGTACAGCGGCACGCGGTACGGGCGTTCGACGTACGGCTCCCGCCACCGCAGCATGAACAGCGAAGAGCCGGTCAGCAAGAAGAAAAGCCAGAACACGGGGGCGGTGCAGGCCACCAATTTGTAGATGTCCCCGTTCTGCTGCATGTCCGGCACGAAGTTGAGGCCGACCATGCCGGCCAACTCGCCCAGAATCTTCCGCCAGTGCATCGCCATTTCCACCACGGCGATCAGCAGGATGCTGAACGCCGCTTGGGCGAACAAGGCCCCGTTGGCGTGCGGCTGGTCCGACTTGTCCGACAGCCACGAGAAGACGCGGTGGTCGCGGCCGAAGGTGCCGTACAACCGCATCCCGGTGAACAGCAGCCCGTGGACCGAGCCGAGGGCCGAGAACATCACCAAGGCGCTGATGACCTTGCGGCCGACCTCGCCGAAGGGCAGGGCAAACATGTCCGCGGCGATGGCTTCCGACCGGCACACGCCCTCGTAGCCCAAGGCCCCGATGTAGGCGAGGTTCACGCCCAGATAGATCACCGTCACCAGAAGCGTCCCGCCGATGAGCGCGCGCCGCACGTTCCGCTTCGGGTCGTGAACTTCAGAGGCGATGAAAGCCGCCTCGTTCCACCCGCCGTAGGCGTAGAAGACGAGCACCATCGTCAGGGCGAACGAAAGCTCAAACCCGGCGGGCAAGCCGGCCGCCTGCGTCACCGCCGCCATCGGCTGGGCCGCCGCCCCGACGGCGGACGCCACATCGACCGCCGTCATCTGAACCGGCGTAACGCCGGCGGCCGGCCACACCCACCACACGAAGCCGATCAAGCCAACGCTCGCCAAGCCGACGACGTTGGCCGTCGTCAGCATGTTCTGCACGATCCGGCCGGGCCGCACGCCGACGGCGTTAACGAACGTCAAGGAAATGATCCCGCCCAGGGCGTAAATCACTTTGGAGTTCGGCCCCAGCGGGTAGAACTCGGTGGCGTACCGGGCGAAGACGTAAGCCATGAAGGCGATGCTGCCGCCGGTTCGGATGACGGCCAACTCGGCCCACGCGAAGATGAAGCCGACGCGGGGGCCGTAGGCGCGGGTCAGATACGTGTAATCCCCGCCCGCCGTCCGGTAGGCGCTCGCGAGTTCGGCGTAGCAAAGCGCCCCGATGAGGGAGACGATGCCGCCAATCACCCACGCGACCATGCCTTTTTCCGCACTGCCGGCGCTGCGAAAAATGTTCGGGGAGGTTTCGTAAATCGACGCCCCGATGATGATACCCACGATGAGGCACACCGAATCCCACAGGGACAGGCCCTTCGGGCGGTCAGGCGTTGGGCAACTCGAGTCGGGCATCGGCTCAGGGGGTCGATCAAAGGGACGCGGAGGGTTTCACCAGTTATAGGACAAATCAGCGGAGACATCCAATGACCAATGACCAATGACCAATGACCAATGACCAATGACCAATTGTGAAGGTCTGCCAGCCACACTGCCATTGCGCGCGACCGATTTGTCGAATTCTTGGCAATCCGGCCGCCTCGGACTAGCGGTCGATCTACCGGCCAACTATTCCCATGTGTTGGTCATTGGTTCACCCCGGCCGCGTCATCAACTCCGGATTCACCAGGCGGTCGAAGTCTTCGGCCGACAAATACCCCAAGGTGACGGCCGCTTGTTTGAGCGTCGTATCGTCCTTGAGGGCCTTCTTGGCGACGGCCGCCGCCTTGTCGTAGCCGATGTGCGGGTTGAGGGCCGTCACGAGCATGGGCGAACTGGCGAGGTACTTTTCGATCTGAACCTTGTTCGGCTTGATGCCGGGGCGGGCGGCATTGTCCTGCACACAGTGTTCGCGGAAGGACCGGCAGGCGTCCGTCAGCAGTTCGACTGAGTGCAACAAATTGTGGATGATGACCGGCTTGAACACGTTGAGTTCAAAGTTGCCCTGAGAGGCCGCGAAGGAGATGGCGGCGTCGTTGCCCATCACCTGCACGCACACCATCGTCATCGCTTCGGATTGGGTCGGGTTCACCTTCCCCGGCATGATGGACGACCCCGGCTCGTTCTCGGGGATCGTCAACTCGGCGAGACCGCACTTGGGGCCGGAGGCCATCCAGCGGATGTCGTTGGCGATCTTCATCATGGCCACGGCCAGCGTCTTCACCGCCCCGGCGGCGGCCACCAGCGGTTCGTGGGAGCTGAGGGCCGCGAACTTATTGGGGGCCGAGACGAACGGCAGCTTCGTCTCCTCGGCGATGCGCTTCGCCACCTTCTCCGCGAACTGCGGGTGACTGTTCAACCCCGTGCCGACGGCCGTGCCCCCAAGGGCCAGTTCGCAAACGCCCGGCAGACTGGCCCCGATGCGCTGAACTGCCTGGTCAAGTTGCGTGACGTACCCGGAGAACTCCTGCCCGAGCGTCAGCGGGACGGCGTCCATCAGGTGCGTCCGGCCGATTTTGACGATGCCCTCGAATTCCTTCTGCTTGACGGCGAAGGCGTCCCGCAGTTCCCGCACGGCGGGCAGCAATCGGTGCGTGATCTCCTCGACCGTCGCGATGTGCATGGCCGTCGGGAACGTGTCGTTGGACGACTGCGACATGTTCACGTCGTCGTTCGGGTGGACGGGCTTCTTTGACCCCATCTCGCCGCCGGCGAGTTCGATGGCCCGGTTGGCGATCACCTCGTTCACGTTCATGTTGGTCTGCGTGCCGCTGCCGGTCTGCCAGATCCGCAGCGGGAAGTGGCCGTCCAGAGCGCCGGCGATGACCTCGTCGGCCGCCTTGGCGATCAGCTCCACTTTGTCGCCCGGCTCGATGTCGGTCTTCTTGAACAGCCCGAGTTGCAGGTTCACCAGCGCGGCCGACTTCTTGAGGACGCCGAACGCCCGGATCACCGACCGGGGCATCTTGTCCTGCCCGATGGCGAAGTGAATCAGCGAGCGGGCGGTCTGGGCGCCGTAGTAGCGGTCGGCGGGCACCTCGATCTTGCCCATCGTGTCGGTTTCGATGCGGTTGGTCATGGGAGAGCCTTCAAAAATAAGACTTAGAACAGAGTTCGAGCGAGTGTAGCGGTTTTCGCGCGGGCGCCGGCCGTTTACCTCACCCCCTAGCCCCCTCTCCGAAGCGGAGAGGGGGAACCGGCAAGGGACGTAAGGCGAGCGTCTCGCTTGCCCGAACAATACGGGCAAGCGAGACGCTCGCCCGACGGACAGACGGCGTCCGCCCGCTTGCTCCCCCTCTCCGCTTCGGAGAGGGGGCCGGGGGGTGAGGTAAAACGCCGGCCCCCTCTTCGCGGACGCCGCGCCCGCCCGAACTCCGCTCTAGGCGGCCGACCCGCCGTACTGTTTCCAGAGATAATACGCGCCCAAGCTGAAGCCGATGACGATCACCAGCCAGCGGACATACTGGGCCGGGATGCGGCGGGACACTCGCGCCCCCGTATATCCGCCGACGATGGCGGCCCCGATCATCACAAACGCATATTCCCACATCACCTCGCGCTGCCAAATGAACACGACGACCGACACTAGATTGATGATCGTCGCCAGAAGCGTCTTGGCGGCGTTGGTTTCGTGGATCGAGTCCGTCCCCATGAACGGCAGCACGGAGAGCATGAGGATGCCGATGCCCGCGCCGAAATAGCCGCCGTACACGGCGATCAGAAACTGGCCGGTCACGATAACCGTGAGCAACCGCCCGGTCGGCTTTTCGTGGCGGGTGGTTTTCATCAACTTCTTGACCGCGGGCTGGACCAGAAACAGGACCGCCGCCATCAGGATCAGCCACGGCACCAACTGGTCGAACACTTTAGAGGGCAACTCGGTGACGAGCAGTGACCCGATCAAGCTGCCGACGATGCTGGGGAGGACGAGCTTGGAGACCAGCGGCCACGTCTTTCGCAATTCGTCCCGGTAGCCGATGGCCGACGCGAGCGACCCCGGTTGGAGGGCGATGGTACTCGTGGCGTTCGCCTGTACGGATGTCAGGCCGGGGACGGCGAGCAGCGCCGGGAAGGTGAGCAGCGTCCCCCCGCCGGCCATCGCGTTGATGGCCCCGGCCAAGAACGCCGACCCGACCAGCAATAGGTACATGATCGCCGCGTCGCTCATCGGGGCGTCACTTCCACTTCACGGTGACGCCCAGGTAGGTGTCCTTGTCCTTCAACAAGCCTTCGTAAGCCGCCCCGATGCCGTCCGGGGTGATGGTGTGCGTCACCAGTTTTTCGGTGCTGAGGCGGCCGGAGGCGAGGGCGGCCAAGAGCCACTTTTGCGCCTTGTGGATGTCCCACGCCCCGGCGATGCGGGTGTGGGCCGGCTCGAACAGCATGTTGCCGTGGGCGCCGCTCACTTCGATGTAGCGGCGGTGCAGGTCGTCGTAGAAGTTCACGTCCTTGGCCTTGCCGCGCGGGCTGCCGACCACGACCACCTGCCCGGCGTCGCACGCCAGAGACATCGCCACCGGAATGGCGTCGGGGACGCCCGTGGCGTCGATCACGATCTCGGCCCCCCGTGTGCCGAGGATGTTCGCCAATTCAGCCTTGGCGTCCACTTTCGACGGGTCAATCACGCCCGCGGCCCCGGCCGCCAGCGCGGCTTCCCGCCGCATGGCCACGGAGTCGATGCCCACGACGGGGTTGCACCCGGCGGCCAAGGCGCACCGCAGGGCGAACTGGCCGATGATCCCTTGGCCCAGCACGGCGACGGACCGCCCGAGCGTCAGCCCGGCCCGCAGGACGCCGCCCAAGCCGTACCGGGAAATGCAGGCGAGGGCCGCCTTGTCGTAGCTGAGATTGTCCGGCAGTTTCCACCACTTGCCGCGCTCGTGGCCGACGGTCATCAGTTCGTGCGAGGCGTGGTTGCCGGGATAACTCACGCGGTCGCCGGCCTTCCAGCCCTGAATGTCCGACCCGACGGCCAAGACGATGCCCGCGGCGCTGTACCCCGGCCGGAAGGGGAACTTCCAGTCCACCATCTTCGGGTCTTGCAGCCACTGGTGCGACCCGGTGTAGACGGCCAACTCCGTCCCGGCGCTGATGGCGCTGGTGTGGCACTCGATCAGGATTTGGTTGGCGGCCGGCGCGGGGAGGTCCACGTCCCGGATTTCCACCTTGAACGCTTCGACGATCTGGGCCTGGGCCACTTTCATGGGCACACCGTGCGGGGGAGGGACGGGGCGACGAATCGGCATTCTATAAGCAAAGGCGCGGGAAAATGTCTGGCA